>CAMWYM010000001.1 GCA_947178475.1 uncultured Clostridium sp.
GAGCACACGGCTGTTAACCGTGGTGTTGTAGGTTCGAGCCCTACTCGGGGAGTTTAATTATGGCCCCATGGTCAAGCGGTTAAGACATCGCCCTTTCACGGCGGTAACACGGGTTCGATTCCCGTTGGGGTCATTTTTTTCTGCAGAAAGACCTTAACGAGTAAAGCAAGTTTAGTTCGAATGGTGCAATTGGTAAGTGGAAAATATGCCGATATGGCTCAATTGGCAGAGCAGCTGATTTGTAATCAGCAGGTTGAGGGTTCGAGTCCCCCTATCGGCTGTTGACAACGCTAAAAGGTTGTGATATAATAGCTTCTGTTGTTTATCAATAACAAGATAGTGTTGGTTAATATAATATGGATGGATTCCCGAGTGGCCAAAGGGGACAGACTGTAAATCTGCTGCGTAATGCTTCGGTGGTTCGAATCCACCTCCATCCATTTTCAATTTAATATCGCGGGGTGGAGCAGTCTGGAAGCTCGCCGGGCTCATAACCCGGAGGTCATAGGTTCAAATCCTGTCCCCGCTACTCAATACTTAGATTAAGTATTATGCCCAGATAGCTCAGTTGGTAGAGCAGAGGACTGAAAATCCTCGTGTCGCTGGTTCGATTCCGGCTCTGGGCATCATTTATACCTCTTAATGATTAGAAAAGGATTAAGAGGTTTTCTTTTTGGATGTGTTTTTAAAAATTACTTAATGAAGAAAGAGAGTAAGAATTTGGTCTATGAATTTTGAGGTTGGGCAGATAGTTAAATTGAAAAAGCAACATCCCTGCGGAGTGAACGCATGGGAGATAATAAGAGTGGGAGCTGATTTTAGATTGCGTTGTACCGGTTGCAATCATCAGGTTATGTTGGCACGGAAATTAGTGGAGAAGAATTTCAGGGGTTTTTTAGAAAATGCTTGATTTGTCAGATTTGTTGTGTTACAATCTAACTCTGTGATGTATAACACAATTTTCCTTGCTCTCCTGGTGATGGGGAGGGCCAGAGACCATAAGGAGGTGGCATAAGATATGAATAAGTATGAATTAGCGTTAGTTGTCAGTGCAAAAATCGAAGACGATGCTAGAACAGATGCTGTTGAGAAGGCAAAAGAATTAGTTGCTAAGTTTGGCGGTAATGTTACTAACGTTGAGGATGCCGGTAAGAAGAGATTAGCTTACGAAATCCAAAAGATGAAAGAAGGATTTTATTACTTCATTCAATTCGATGCGGAGTCTGATGTTCCGGCACAGATTGAAGCCCAAGTTCGTATTATGGAGCCAATCATCAGATACCTATGCGTTAGACAAGACGCGTAACGAATAGGAGGAATCCAGATATGAATAAAGTAATTTTGATGGGGCGTTTGACAAGGGACCCTGAGGTGAGATATTCTCAGAATAGAGATGATAATTTGGCGATTGCGAGATATACTCTTGCAGTGGATCGCAGATTTCAGAGAAATGGTGGTGACCAGAACCAGACTGCAGATTTTATTTCCTGTGTGTCTTTTGGGCGCACGGCCGAATTTGCAGAGAAATATTTTAAACAGGGAACCAAAATTTGTATAGATGGCAGAATTCAGACTGGAAGTTATACAAATAAGGATGGCGTGAAGGTATATACCACAGAAGTTGTTGTGGAGAATCAGGAATTTGCAGAGAGTAAAAACGCTGCTCAGGGTAACGGAGGTGCAGATTTCTCAGGCGGAAGTCGTCCGACTCCTAGTGCAGCTAGTGGTGATGGATTTATGAGTATACCTGAGGGCATTGAAGATGAACTCCCATTCGATATCAAATAGGAGGAAATAGAAATGGCATATAATAAAGCAGATAAGCCGGAACGCGGCGATGCTCCAATGAAGAGAAGAAATATCCGCAGAAGAAAGAAAGTATGCGTGTTCTGTTCAGAGGAAAACAATTTAATCGATTATAAAGATGTTAATAAGTTAAAGAGATATATCTCAGAGCGGGGTAAGATTCTTCCTAGAAGAATTACCGGTAACTGCGCAAAGCATCAGAGAGCTTTGACCGTTGCAATTAAGAGAGCACGTCATATCGCATTAATGCCTTATGTAGTGGATTAGGATTTGCAAAACTTCAGCTGCCACCGTAGAAATACAGTGGCAGTTGGCTTATCATAGAAATGCATCGTTTTGATTGAAAGAAATATAGTATGCTTCCCTAGCTCAGTTGGTAGAGCAACGCATTCGTAATGCGTAGGTCGTGGGTTCGAGTCCCATGGGGAGCTTTAAAAAATAATAGCAAAAACGGAAAAGAGTGGAAAAACCAAGTAAAACAAGGATTTTTCCACTCTTTTTACAAAGTATCAGCCATCAGCCACAATAATTTTCTCAAGTTCTCTGAATCGCATTAAATTACCTTCTATAGCTATTTTATACATATAGCATCAAGAGAAGAATATACATTACACATAATGCCATTATATAAAGAAAGATGGGTAAAATTAATTGAAAAAAATATATAAGTGTGATAACATGAATTGAATGTGAAACATTGTTGATATATAAATTAAGTTATTCCTATGAGAAACACAGCAGAAGTTTCTTTGAGGGATAAAGCAGATAATATACTATTGCTAAAGGAGAGAGAAGATGAGCAAGTACACAAAACAAGATATCATGAAATTGGTGGAGGAAGAGGATATTGAATTTATCCGACTCCAATTTACTGATATGTTTGGAACATTCAAAAATGTGGCAATTACGTCCAGTCAATTGGAAAAGGCGTTAGATAATAAATGTATGTTCGATGGATCGTCTATAGAGGGCTTTGTGCGTATCGATGAATCAGATATGTATTTATACCCAGACCTCAACACCTTTGAAATCTTTCCGTGGCGGCCGCAGCATGGGAAAGTGGCCAGAATGATTTGTGATGTGTATCGGCCAAACGGCACACCGTTTGAAGGAGACCCCAGGTATATTTTAAAGAAGGTATTAAAGGAAGCAGCAGATATGGGATACAGCTTTAATGTGGGTCCGGAGTGTGAATTTTTTTTGTTCCACACGGACGATGAGGGAAGGCCTACCACAATTACCCATGAGAAGGCGGGATATTTTGATATTTCCCCGTTAGATTTAGGTGAGAATGCCCGTCGGGATATTATCCTTAATCTGGAGGCTATGGGATTTGAAATTGAAGCATCTCACCACGAGGTGGCACCTGCCCAGCATGAGATAGATTTTAAGTATACCAATGCCCTAAAGGCAGCAGATAATATGATGACCTTTAAGCTGGTCGTGAAGACGATTGCTAAGCGCCACGGTTTATTTGCCAGCTTTATGCCGAAGCCAGTGTATGGTGTCTGCGGCTCCGGACTGCATATGAATATGTCTCTGTCAAAAGAGGGAACAAATATCTTTAATGACCATTCCGCACCAAACGGTATTAGCAAAGAAACCTATCAGTTCATTGCCGGTTTGATGAACCATATGAAAGGGATGACCTTGATTGCAAATCCTATTGTTAATTCTTATAAGCGTTTATTGCCGGGCTTTGAGGCTCCGATGTATATTACATGGTCTGAGGGTAATCGCAGTCCACTGATTCGTATTCCATCCACCAGAGGAACTAATATGCGCATTGAGTTGCGTTCTCCGGATCCGGCAGCAAATCCGTATCTGTTATTTGCAACCTGTCTGGCTGCCGGGCTCGATGGGATAAAAAGAAAAATGGTGATTCCAGACAGTGTGGACTGCAATATTTATGCAATGACTAAGAGAGAATTGGAGGAACAGGGAATAGAGGCAATTCCGTCTAATCTCAGCAAGGCATGTCACTACTTTGAGGATGATGAGTTTATGAGAGCTGTGTTGGGTGAGCATGTTCATGCAAAATATCTGGCGGCAAAGCGCTCCGAGTGGAATCGTTTTAGGGAACAGGTTACGGAGTGGGAGATTGATGAGTATCTGTATAAGATTTGAGGACTTTTGGAAGAACAATTTTGACATAAATGCTCTGGTAAAGCCGGATTCTGAAAAATACGGCAGGAGCGGGGAGGAAGAACGTGATTAGCGTAATCGTAGTGTTTCCTAAGCTGGAAGAGGCCAAAAGTATTAAGAATCTGTTGGTGCGCAGCGGCATACATGTAATGGCCGCCTGTACGACGGCAGCACAGGTTATCAAGTTGACAGATGATTTGGATTATGGAATTGTGGTCGGAGGATATAAGTTTGCGGACATGATGTATAGTGAATTGCTGGAATATCTGCCAGACACGTTTGAGATGTTGCTGATTGCATCGAAAAGGCACTATTCGGAATGCAGCTCCAGTGATATTGTCTGTCTTTCTATGCCGATTAAAGGAGCAGATTTGGTGGAACAGGTTCAATTGATATATGACAGGCTGTATTATAGGATGAAGAGGGCAAAGGCAAAGCCAGCCGTGCGGTCAGCGGAAGAAAAACAGGTTATTACTCAGGCCAAAATGCTTCTAATGAAGAATAAAGCGATGAGTGAGGCTGAGGCGCACCGCTATTTGCAGCAAAAAAGCATGAATAGCGGAACCAGTCTGATTGAAACGGCGCATATGATTTTGGATATTTTTTAGGGGGTGGAGTATGAAGTTTACAAAAATGCAAGGACTGGGAAATGATTATGTATATGTGAATTGTTTTAAGGAGGAGCTTGCTAATCCCGCTGAGATGGCAGTGAAGGTTAGTGACCGGCATTTTGGCATTGGCTCGGATGGTCTTATTCTGATTAAACCGTCTGATGTGGCAGACTTTTGTATGGATATGTATAATGCTGACGGGTCTCAGGCAGAGATGTGCGGAAACGGAATCAGGTGTGTGGCAAAGTATGTGTATGATTACGGTTTGACAGATAAAACGGATATTTCGGTGGAAACTTTGGCAGGAATCAAATATCTGAAGCTGCATGTAACTGATGGCAAGGTACAGGGGGTTACGGTCAATATGGGGGCACCGGAGCTTAGACCGTCTGCTATTCCGGTGAAATCAGATAAAGAAATTCTTGTAGATGAACCAATCATGGCAGGTGGAAGGGAATACCGGATGACCTGTGTATCTATGGGAAATCCACACTGCATTGTATTTGTCGAGGATACTGAGCATTTTGAGCTGGAAAAAATTGGACCGGAATTTGAAAGTCATGAGTTGTTTCCAAATCGGATAAATACGGAGTTTATTCAAATATTGGATAGAAAAACAGTGAATATGCGGGTATGGGAAAGAGGTTCGGGTGAAACCCTGGCCTGTGGAACCGGCGCCTGTGCCAGTGCTGTGGCGTGCGTTTTGAATGGATTGACAGAAGAGGAGATTACCATTCATTTATTGGGAGGAGATTTACTGGTACGCTGGGATAGGGAAGAAAACCTTGTGTATATGACAGGACCAGCGGCAGTTGTGTTTGATGGAGAGATTTCTCTGACATAGAGAGGGAAAATTCTGAGAAAAACAATGATGGTCAATAGTCCTTCGGATAGAGTCGGTAATTAAGGCTGGGAAAGAGAGGACGTTGATTGTTAATTATGATATGGAGGTCAAGGAATTATGTTTAAGGTGAATGAGAATTATTTAAAGCTGCCAGGGAGCTATCTGTTTTCTACAATAGGCAGGAAGGTGAACGAGTACAAGACAGCTAACCCGGATAGGGAAATTATTTCTCTGGGAATAGGTGATGTGACACAGCCTTTAGCTCCGGCGATTATTGACAGTCTTCATAAGGCAGTAGACGAGATGGCAGTAAAAGAAACCTTTCATGGCTATGCACCGGATCTTGGCTATGAGTTTCTAAGGAGTGCTATTGCGAAAAATGATTACGGCACAAGAGGTGTAGATATTGCCATTGACGAGATTTTTGTCAGCGATGGGGCAAAGTGTGATTCCGGCAATATTCAGGAGATTTTTGCAATAAATAATAAGATTGCCGTATGTGACCCGGTCTATCCGGTATATGTGGATACTAATGCAATGGCGGGGAGAACAGGTACATATAATAAAGAAACCGAACTTTGGAGCGATGTGATCTATATGCCGTGCAGGGCAGAAAATGATTTTGCGCCGGAACTGCCAGAGGAAACACCGGATATTATTTACTTATGTTTTCCGAATAACCCTACCGGAGCCACTATTAAAAAGGAACAGCTTCAGAAGTGGGTGGATTATGCAAACAAATCAGGAGCAGTGATTATATATGATGCGGCTTATGAGGCATATATCAGTGAGGAGGATGTTCCGCATTCCATCTATGAATGTGAAGGAGCTAAGACCTGTGCTATAGAATTAAAAAGTTTTTCCAAAAATGCGGGATTTACCGGGACTCGTCTAGGTTATGCGGTGGTGCCTAAGGAGTTGAAAGCGGATGATGGAACATCGCTTAACGCATTGTGGGCAAGACGGCACGGCACCAAATTTAACGGTGCACCTTATATCATTCAGCGTGCCGGAGAGGCAGTGTATTCGGCGGAGGGAAAAAAGCAGACGGCAGAGCAAATCGCATATTATATGAATAATGCTAAAGTTATCAAAGAGGGATTGGTAGAAGCAGGATATACGGTTTCAGGCGGTGTCAATGCTCCGTATATATGGCTTTCCACTCCTGATGGAATGACCTCATGGGAATTTTTTGACTATCTGTTGAACAATGCCAATGTGGTGGGCACTCCGGGCTCTGGATTTGGACCTAGCGGCGAGGGTTATTTCCGATTGACTGCGTTTGGCACCTATGAAAATACATTGGAGGCATTAACGCGGATTAAGGCTTGCACAAAAGGTGTGTGAGTGATACACTAAATATATTGACAAGGCGATACAACAAATGAATGAAGGAAAAGTGTTGCAAAACAGCCGAAGAAAGGAAGGTTTTTGGATGAGTAAGAATATTGATTGGTCAAATCTTGGTTTTGACTACATTGAAACCGAAAAGAGGTATGTATCGAACTATAAGAACGGAGCATGGGATGACGGTATTTTAACAGATGATGCCACGGTAACGATAAGTGAGTGTGCCTGTGTTTTGCAATATGCACAGACTTGTTTTGAAGGTCTTAAGGCATATACTACGGCGGACGGACGGGTGGTATGCTTCCGTCCTGATTTAAATGCACAGAGAATGGCAGATACCTGTAAGAGATTGGAAATGCCGGTATTGCCCGAGGATAAATTTGTTGAAGCTGTTGTAAAGACCGTTCAGGCGAATATTGATTATGTTCCGCCATATGGTTCAGGTGCGACCCTGTATATTCGACCATATATGTTTGGAAGTAATGCAGTTATCGGAGTAAAGCCGGCTGATGAGTATCAGTTCCGTATCTTTGTAACGCCGGTGGGTCCATATTTTAAAGGTGGTGCAAAGCCAATTACCATTCGTGTATCTGATTTTGACCGTGCTGCACCTCATGGAACAGGACACATTAAAGCGGGTCTTAATTATGCAATGAGCTTACATGCAATTGTGGATGCACACAATCAGGGATATTCGGAAAATATGTATCTGGATGCAGCAACCCGCACGAAGGTAGAGGAGACCGGAGGAGCAAACTTTATTTTCATTACCAAAGACGGTAAATTTGTCACACCTAAATCTGACAGTATTTTACCGTCTATTACAAGACGTTCTCTAATGGTAGTTGCAGAGAAATATCTGGGCTTAACGGTAGAGCACAGAGAGGTGAGCTTTGCTGAGGTTAAGGACTTTGCAGAGTGCGGTCTTTGCGGAACGGCAGCAGTTATCTCTCCGGTTGGAAAGATAGTAGACCACGGTGAGGAGATTTGTTTCCCGAGTGGTATGGAAGAAATGGGACCGGTTACCAAGAAGCTGTATGATACTTTAACTGGTATTCAGATGGGTAATATAGAGGCTCCGGAGGGCTGGATTAAGACGATTCAGTAAGATTATATTTATTTCTCTGTTAGAAGGTCTGATAGGAATTAGAATTCCGAATGGGTATAATGCGACTCATTCGGAATTTTCATTTGTGCGGAGCATATGATATAATATTAGATGGATATTCAAAGAGATAGGGGGGGTTATATGAGGATAATCGATATGCACTGTGATACGATACACAAGCTTTGGGAAGCAGAGAAGCAGGGGATAGATATCGGCCTTGACAGGAATGACCTGATGATTGATTTGGAAAAAATGAAAAAGGGTGGATATCTGGTACAAAATTTTGCACTGTTTATTGAACAAAAACCTGCGGAAAGCTCCTTTGGGATTTTTGAGGAGCTGCTGGCGGTCTTTCGCAGAGAAATGGAGAGGAATGAGGAATGGATATCTCAGGTTTTGAATACAGAGGATATTTTGGATAACATAGGCAATGGAAAAATGTCTGCATTGCTCACTGTTGAAGGTGGAGAGGCCTGTGAAGGGAGTCTGGAAAAACTGGCTTTTTTGTATGGGCAGGGGGTAAGGATGATGACATTGACATGGAATTATCCCAATGAAATAGGATATCCCAATGTTGATGAGGGTAGAGATTTCTATACACCTGATACCACCAGAGGATTGACAGAGGTGGGAATTGCTTTTGTAGAGGAAATGGAGAAGATGGGTATGATAATAGATGTTTCCCATCTGTCAGATGCAGGATTTTATGATGTGCTGAAATATACCAGAAAGCCTTTTGTAGCAAGCCATTCCAATTCCAGAAGCGTATGCCCGTGGGTGAGGAATCTGACCGACGAAATGATTTATAGAATAGGTGAACGGGGTGGAGTAATAGGATTAAATTACTGTGCTGATTTTTTGAGGGAGCCTTCTAAAGGTGGAGAGGGCTATGGCATGTCAGCAGATAAAAGGGGAATAGAGGATATTGTAAGGCATGCAAAGCATATTGTAGATGTGGGGGGAATTGAATGCCTGGGTCTTGGAAGTGATTTTGACGGAATACCATCTTATCCCGGATGTCCGAAAGCAGAGAATATGGAGGAGCTTGCAGCTGCATTGGTAAAGGCAGGTTTCCATGAAAGTGAGGTTGACCGGATATTATATGGGAATGTATTTTGTCTGTATCAGGAAATTCTCGGATAAGAGAGGGGAAAGTCAGCAGATAAACAGAAATGATTCTGCTTTGTACCGCATATTGATTAGGCTACTGATTCTCATGGAACAAAAATTCCAGAAAATCTTCTTTTTTTAGTGGCTTTGAAAAATAGAATCCCTGAATATACTGGATTCCCAGATTCTGCATAGTTTCAAACTGTTGCTGTGTTTCAATTCCCTCTGATACAATATCCAGATGCATTCCCTGAATCATGTGCATGGCAGCCTCCATTACAAATTTGGCTTTGCGGTTTTCAAAATATGCATTGGTCATATCCTTGTCGAATTTGACAATGTTCACTGGCATATCTACAACATAATTCAGATTAGAGTGTCCCGTACCAAAGTCATCCAAGGAAAAGCGGACACCGTAATCCATAAGCTTTTTCATGTTATCCAGCAGAATATTCTTAGCGGTCAGGGAAGCGGATTCCGTAATTTCAAAATTAATACAGGCGGGATCTATACCATATTTTTTCATAATAAAAATTAAATCCTCTGCCAGATTAGAATATGCACACTGTACAACAGATAAATTTACCTCGATGTAATGTAGTCCATGCTGAGATAAATCCTGTTCGGACAGCAGTTGGCACACCTGTTCAAAAACAATTTCTCCCATACGGATAATCATGCCGTTTTTCTCGGCAATACCAATGAACTGTCCTGGATATATCAGATTCCCTTCCTCATCCTTTATACGTATCAGTGCTTCTGCACAGGTAAAGCATCGTTTCTCTGTCGAATAAATTGGTTGGTAGTAAACCTCGATACGATTGTTTTCCACTGCGTTTACAATAAGCTGTTCCGTTTCTTTTTCCTTATACATATCGTCAACCATTGTTTCATCAACAGTGAGAAAATAATTTTCTGTATATTTTTGGCTGTTTTCCCTGATATAGCGGAGAAGGCTGGAAATATCTGTTACCTTGGATAGAAGGGATATATCAGGAATAAATATCCCATATGGGTGTAAAATAACAGAACCCTCTTCTCCCCATCCAGCATTAAACCTTACAGTCAGCAGTTTAAGGATATCCTCGGCATAATGGATATCGTCAAATAGTAATACGACTTCGTCTTCGGCATTTTTGAAAGCGCGGGTTTCTGGAAGTCTCTTAAGATATTGTGTAACCTCAATACCAAGCTGTTCACCTTCTGCATTTTGAAAAGCCTGTTCAAAGTACAGACAGAAAACGGAAAAAGACTTTTGATCCGCTAGAAGCTGCCGTGTGTACTCCACAAAGGCATTTTGGTTAAATAAACCTGTCCGCTTGTCCAGATTCTGTTCAGGATTCTCCAGCTTTAAATATAGTACCATAATTCCGATGGCAAATGCATAACCGATAACTAGAATATTTTTGTTGATAAATTGGACAATTGCGGCAGAGATCCAGACCGCCATCCAGATAAAGACTGCCTGACGTCTGGTGGGGTTGATCCTGTTTTTGTGTTTTAATATTGTATAGACATTAATCAAAACAAAGCTCAATGCAAATCCATAGGTTGCCATTGCGCTGGGACCATATGTATAGACATCCGTATTGCCGCTTTCATAATAAATCGAAATGGGCAGAGTATAAATGAGTATTGTTCCGATTCCGGCTATAAATATATATTTTTTGATAAATGTCCGGTAATTCCCGCTGCGTGTGTATAAATCGGCATAGATATATGACAGACTGCAAAGGGCAACGCTAATCATAGTGGCAAGATATGTTTTGCATACCAGATTAACAATATGGATATTTAGTCTGCTCATATTGACGATGGCAATAATAGATAATATATCCATGGAAATGGATAAGACAGTTACATAAAAAAGCCGTAAATATGCCTTTTCTGTATTCAAATTAACCCGGTCCTGCTTCTTGTAGAATAGAAAAAGTACTAGAAGCACTATCATTCCGCAGCATTGTGTCTGTATATTCATAAAGCTGTTTTCTCCCCATTCATAACTTCATTATTGTCATCAAGTATTGCAATTGTACCATAGTAGATAAAAAAACTCTAGTCTATATTTGTGCAATAGCTGCTTTGCTATATAAGCGGATTCTGACTAATGCTTTTTTGCCGGCGCAGTCTCTGCTTTAGCAGATGCAGAAAATGTTCGTTTCCTAATACTTCAATCATTGGACCAAAGGAGAGTACCTCAATTAGCAGCTCGGTCTCCATATTTTTATTGTAGTAAATAAGACATTCATAAGTATCATCATCAATCTTTGTAGTATTTTTCTGATAATTTGCAAACTGCAGCATTGTGCGCTCTAAGGCATTGCGTCTGGTGTGGATGCGAAGGCGTACCGGTTCCTTATAGTAGGAATGTTGAATTTCCTTGTCGATATCCGGTAAAATATCGGGATAGTCCCGCAGAGGCAATACGGTATTCATGCGATCTAAATTCAGTGTGGCCAGCTGGTGATTGCCGTTTTTGGATTTTTCCAGCCCTAACAGCCGGAATTTGTCATTTTTTATGGAATATTCCAGACGACAGGGGAGATAATGGTGGTGTATTCGATGGAGAGCTTTGGATTCGTAACAGATATCTACATACTGATGATTCGTGATGGCGGACATGAGGATAGAAAAATGCTGCCGGTATGCAGGATCTTTGTAGTTATCGCCATCAGAAAAACGGTCGTAATAGTAAATGTCTTCAGGCTTCCAGAGGGGAGAATCCTCTGCAAATAAATCCTGTAGATTGCGGCATTCGTCCTCAGACAGGAACAATAGAATCCTCTCGTCCTGTAAAATGGTTTTGATATACCTTCTCTGAAGCAGCGTAAGAGGGACATAGAAGTCCTCTGTGATTCTGGAGAGAAACAGGTTGTCCTCCTGTTTTAACAGTGTCCATTCCCCTGAAGTGAGCTTTGGAATCAGAAACAGAAGGCTTTCCTCATAACCGGTTTTGGCAATGTCAATCCGCAGGTCCTCTAGAGTCAATGGAGACATATCGGTCAAAATGGATTTCATAATTTGATAATAGCTGTTGTATATTTCTGAAAATAAGTCCATATAAACTCTCCTTTGTGGTGTGTACTAGATATCATATAGCTGATACATAGCGTCCATATCCCGGTAAAAAAGGTTTCGCAGCCGAGGCGAGGAACACTCTATATCGAGGATTCTGCCGGTAAAGGTGCGAAGCCAGGGTAACATTTCATTGCTGTCAAATACCTCTTTTTCATAGGTATAGGTATCCGGAGCGATTCGGGTGATGCGTCCCCCCTTGCCTTCACGTTCAAGACGCTGAAGGATAAAGGATTTGCTGTCTTCCACGATATGCAGGGTAAGCTTTATCGTTTCGGTATGTGTGTGCTGACTGCCTTGAAAGGAGACACCCCATATATACCGATGATTTTTTATCAGAGAAGTCTTGAGCTGGTCATAGTCTTCAATATGTTCTGCACGTTGTACCCTTTTGATGGCATCCAGCCGGGCACAGGTGAAGCGGCCTGTTTTTTGTGAGTATAGGCAGAGAAAGCGTCTGCCTGTACGGGTGCTGATAAAAACCTGAAGGGGAACTCCGTTTAAATCGTGTTCTCTGCCGCTTTTTGTGCCTTTTAATAGTAGTGTGACTGCTTGTTTTTGCTGTATGGCATCTAATATTGTCAGTAAAATTTCATCCTCCAGAGTATGGACAAGGAAGCTGTGCTTTACCCGAAAGATATTATTACTGGCGGAGATATTGTCTAACACCGTGTCACCTGCAATTCCTAGAGGTGTACTTAGCGAATAGAATTTCAGTGCATTTTCCAGCATAGGAAATTCGGTAAGCGTATCGTGGAAATCAGGGTGTTTCAGGTAGCGTACATCCCTGCCGCATTTTTGGGTATACAACAGACCTTCACGGATATAGGCATTACATTTTCTCCGTACTGTCTGAACATCCATTAACGTGTCATACCTGTTTAATATAGCATCTGTGATTTCTTCGGCAGTTTTTCCCTCTGTCGTTGATAAAAGGTCCAGCAGAAAAAAGTGAAGCATGATATCATTGTCAGTAAAGCTTTTGGTCTTCCATACACGGTACAGGGGATTGGTGTCAAGGAGATTACTGTCTATGGCGAGAGAAATATTTTTCCCTTTTGCAGTATAGTCCTGTTTTACAAACCCTGACAGCCAACTCTCAATCCGGCGGCGTTCATTGTCATAGGTACGGGGACTTTTATCTTTAAATTCTTCTCTGGTTTTAAAACCATATACAAAGAAATCACGTACATATTCCCTTGTTTTTGGAAAGCTTTTAATTAATTCTTTGAAACCGGACATGCCTCCTCCTTTCCCCTAAATAGTAATTATTTATGGTTGGTAAAATAATATAGATGTATTGTAGCATAATTGGGGAAAAGAGGGAATGTCGTTTGGGATAAAGCTGCAGTTTTTCATGTGTTTATCGCAAAATCTGTATGACAAAGGCTGTGGTCTGGGGAGGAATGCTCGCTGTCATAAATGCTGCATGCTCTACCCGTACCCGCAGTCCTGGTACAAGCAGGGAGAGTGGAATTCTTCTTCCTGATGGGTTGAAAATCACTGTTTCGGGTGACAGATTAAAACGGATAGCGGAAGAAGGATTCAAATTGCTGATGGTTATGATGTAGTTGCCTCGGGTATTTACCTGTGTAATTCTTCCGGTTGTTGACTGGTTTGCGGACCGCCTTCTGACTATTCGTATAAGAAATGCCTGTGCCTGGGGAGGAATACTTCTTGTCATAGCGGATGAAAAGGTAGCATCTACGATCATTCCGCGTTCTAATTCATTTGCACGAATATTCCTGCCGCGTTCGTCATGGATAATGGTATTCCGGTCGACAACTAGACGGACCAGATCTTCCGGTCTGGCACATCCTATGCAGTCGTTGTAGGAAATGGTAACTAAGGTTGTATTGCGGTCCCGGGTGATTTCTTCGATTCTTGCAGAAAAAACCCGGATAGTATTACGGTTGGGAATGGGAAACGGGGGAAGCTTGTAAGTAGGCTGGTCGTTCATATAATTACCTGTTTTGTCGGATTTTACTATTTATAATATGCATGGAAAAAAATTATGGTGACGGTATATATCTAAGGGAAACTACAGTTCGCAACTTTTTTGAAATGAAAAAATTACCATCCCATTATAGAATAGATTTATCAAAGGAAACAGAGCTTACCAATAAAGGGAGGGAAAGACAATGTTTGTATTATTTAATGAAAACACAAGATATCCGGTAAAGGTATGGTTGGAAAATGAAAGTAAGATTGAGGAAAATTGTTTGGAACAGGCATATCATTTGTCGAACCTGCCATTTATTCATAAATGGGTATGTCTGATGCCGGATACCCATGCAGGAAAGGGAATGCCGATTGGAGGAGTGATTGCTGTAAAAGATGTGATTATTCCTAATGCGGTAGGTGTGGATATTGGATGTGGAATGGTATTTACTGCAACTAACATAAAGGTGGCGGATATAAGAGATGTACATACCGGAAACGGAACGCTGGTACAGTCTATGATTGGAAGCATTATGCGTGCAGTACCGTTGGGAGTAGAGCGGCATAAAACGCCACAGAAATCAGTGGTTTTGGACCATGCAAAGGAAGAAATAGAGAAATATGACACAGATTCAGAGCTACTGCATTTGATTGATGAAGGATATTACCAGGTGGGAACCTTGGGAGGAGGGAATCATTTTATTGAGCTTCAGGAGGATGAAGAGGGCTATCTCTGTATTATGATTCATTCAGGAAGCCGGCATCTTGGCAAGGCAATATGTGATTATTTCCACAAGAAAGCAAGGGAGTTAAATCAAAAATGGTATAGTCAGGTTCCAGACGGATATCAGCTTGCATTTTTACCGGTACAGACTTTAGAAGGCAGACAGTACATTAACTGGATGCAGCTTGCATTAGATTATGCCTTTGAAAATAGAGAGCATATGCTGCAGGCGGTATGTGGTATTGTGAAGGAGCAGATTGAAAAGCATACCGAGTATCAGGTGGAATTTGCAGATAAAATCAACTGCCATCATAATTATGCGGCCTTAGAGAATCACTATGGTGAAAATGTCTGGGTACACAGAAAGGGCGCTACCAGAGTAAGAGAAGGAGAAATGGCGGTAATTCCGGGTGCAATGGGTTCTTATAGCTATGTCGTAGAGGGAAAAGGAAATCCGGAAACCTTCCATACTTCTTCCCATGGAGCCGGCAGATGTTATTCCAGAAGCGGAGCCATGGCTGCCTTTACCACGGAGAAGGTTATGGTGGATTTGAAGGAACAGGGAGTAATACTCGGTAAACGGAAGAAAAATGATGTTGCTGAAGAATGCCGGTTTGCCTATAAAGATATTGATGAGGTGATGGAACAGCAAAGAGACATGGTAACTGCCGTCAGAAAATTGAAGACGGTGGGAGTGGTGAAGGGATAAATGTACAGAAAGAAGCTTTTGTCTGTTAGGAAAAGACCGGTGGATGGAGCAGTTAGGGGTGCTGATGGGTAATCGGTAAAACGATAATAATCTTTTTGTCGGATATACTTGAAATAACTATCAAAATACGATAAAATAGATAAGATTATAGACGCAAAATGTTTCAACTGCGTTGTTCATCGATATGATTCATAAAAATATTCTGGGAGGTAAAAGAGATTATGAGATTAGTAACACGTTCTGATTTTGATGGACTGGCTTGTGGTGCATTATTGATAGAGGCTGGAATTATTGATTCCTGGACTTTTGCACATCCAAAGGATTTACAGGATGGTTTGATTCCGGTGGACGAGAATGATGTCCTGGCGAATGTGCCATTTGTAGAAGGGTGTGGACTTTGGTTTGATCACCATTCCAGTGAGCATGAACGTCAGCAGTTGGAGGGCAAATATAAGGGCGAGAGCAGAATCACCCCATCCTGTGCCAGAATTATTTATGAGTATTATGGCGGTCATGAGCGTTTTGCTCATTTTGATGAGATGATGATTGCAGTTGATAAGGTGGATTCAGGTAATCTGACTGTAGATGAAGTACAGAACCCGACAGGATGGATTCTAGTGGGATTTTTGATGGATCCAAGAACTGGTCTTGGAAGATGGCGCAATTTTACCATTCCAAATTATCGTCTGATGGAGGAACTGATGCAGGCATGCAGAACCATGAGTACAGAGGAGATTTTGGACTTGCCTGACGTAAAGGAGCGTATTGATGTATACTTTGAGCAGACCGAGAAATTTAAAGAAATGGTTAAGGCACACACCAGAGTTGAGAAGGATGTTATTATTTCTGATTTGCGTGGTGTTGACCCAATCTATTCGGGGAATCGGTTTATGATATATAGCATGTACCCGGAACAGAACATTTCAGCATGGATTGTAAACGGTAAAGGCGGAAAGGGATGCTCTGCGGCTGTGGGTTATAGTATCTTGAACCGCACCTCTAACGTGGATGTCGGAAGTTTGATGCTCAAATACGGCGGTGGTGGTCACAAGGCTGTAGGTACATGCCAGTTCACAGATGAGGATATGGATACCGAACTGCCTAAGATGCTGGATGAGCTGGTAAATGGGGTGAAATAGATTGCCCGGCAGACTAGTATGTTGATTACCAATTCCATTAATGCAGTGGAGTAGCGGGAACGTCCACTACATTATAAGAAATTTTTGAGTGACAGTATATACAAATTATAATATAAGGCATTAACTGTACATGAATATTTTAGGATATTTATGTGTGTTGATGCCTTTTTTGTTTACATGGAAGAGATAAGCCGGGCAGTCAATGTGCAGCAGGAGAATTATTGACAAATAAAAAGACAATTGATGAATAACATGGAATATCCTGATATAAAATAATATAAAAGAAAAGGAGAGAAAGCGATGAAAGACAAAATTTTTGGCGTACTTCAAAGGGTAGGAAGATCATTTATGCTTCCGATTGCCATCCTTCCAGTAGCAGGATTATTGCTTGGATTTGGTAGTTCATTTACCAATGAGACGATGCTGCAAACATATGGATTGATGAATGTTATGGGCCCAGGAACCATATTGAATGCAATTTTTCAAGTGATGAGTGATGCCGGTAATATTGTTTTTGGAAATCTGCCGATTATTTTTGCCATGGGTGTTGCTATTGGTATGGCAAAGAGGGAAAAGGAGGTAGCGGCACTGGCGGCAGCGATTGCTTTTTTTATCATGCATGCTTCCATTGGTGCTATGATTAACATTAACGGTGGTGCGGAGCAGATGTTAGAGGGCGCAACCGCTTCCGTATGCGGAATTACTTCTCTACAGATGGGTGTATTTGGAGGTATTATTGTGGGGCTTGGTGTTGCAGCATTGCATAATCGTTTCTATAAGATTGAGCTGCCACAGGTATTATCTTTCTTTGGCGGTACAAGGTTTGTGCCGATTATTTCATCACTGGTATATGTGATTGTCGGTATTGTAATGTTCTTTATCTGGCCGGTAATCCAGAAAGGTATCTATGCTGTAGGTGATGTGGTTTTAAATTCAGGATATGTGGGAACATGGGTATACGGATTGATGGAGCGTCTATTAATTCCGTTTGGTCTTCACCATGTGTTCTACTTACCATTCTGGCAGACTGGGGTAGGTGGAACGCTAGAGGTAGGAGGGGTGCTGATCGAGGGTGCCCAGAATATTTTCTTTGCCCAGTTAGGTGACCCGACGGTTGAAAAATTTGCAGTGTCTGCAACCAGATTTATGTCCGGTAAGTTCCCGCTGATGATTTTTGGACTTCCGGGAGCAGCACTTGCCATGTACAAGACGGCTAAACCGGAAAAGAAGAAGGAAGTGGGAGGTCTTTTGCTGTCTGCAGCGTTGACTTCCATGCTGACCGGTATTACAGAGCCGCTTGAGTTTACGTTTTTATTTGTGGCTCCTCTGTTATATGGAATTCATTGTGTATTTGCCGGACTTGCGTATATGTTTATGCACGTTTTTGAAGTTGGTGTGGGAATGACATTCTCTGGCGGCTTGATTGATATGTTTTTATTTGGTATACTTCAGGGGAATGCAAAAACCAATTGGATATGGATTGTCATTGTAGGAATTGTTTACTTTATTGTCTATTATCTTTTGTTCAGCTTGTTGATTAAGAAATTGAATCTTAAGACTCCAGGTCGTGGAGAAGAGGACGAGGAGGTTAAGCTCTACCGCAGAAGTGATGTGGATGCAAAGAAAAACGGTGCCGGTGAAGGGGCTGCTGACGGTGAAGATGCCATTTCTGCTGCAATTTGCCGGGGACTTGGAGGAAAGAAGAATATTTCGGATGTTGACTGCTGTGCAACGAGACTGCGCTGTACGGTTTATAAACCGGAGCTGGTGAGTGATACAGCACTGAAGGCAACCGGAGCTTCCGGTGTAGTGCACAAGGGTAACGGAGTTCAGATTATCTATGGTCCGCGTGTGACAGTGGTGAAATCAAATCTTGAGGATTATTTAGAAAAGGCACCAGATGAGGAATATATTGCTGCTAAAGAGGAATCGCAGGTCGTGAATAGTGCGGAAGATAAGGCAGAGAACGGTCAGGAAAAGGTTGTAAGGACTGTTATCATTTCCAGTCCTATGACTGGTAAAGCGGCAGATATCACTTCCACGCCGGACGAAGTATTTTCTACAAAGATGCTGGGTGATGGAGCAGTAGTGACACCAAAGGATGAAATAGTGAGGGCACCGGAGGATGGCGAGGTGGCATTTGTATTTGACACTAAGCATGCAATTGGATTTTTGACGGATACAGGAGTCAGCCTGTTAATCCATGTGGGAATCGATACAGTGAAGCTTGAGGGGCATGGCTTTGAAACATTGGTAGAAACCGGTCAGAAGGTCAAAAAGGGTGACCCGATGCTGAAGCTGGATTTGAATTATTTGAAGGAAAACGCACCTTCCGTTGTATCTCCTGTTATCTGTTCTGAGATGGAGGATAATCAGAAAACCCGTCTGTTGAGGGAAGGGGATGTGAAGGCCGGAGAGGAGCTGTTTGCTGTTGATTTTTACGAATAAGATGGAATAATTGCAGGGGACATTCTGATGTCCGGAGCCCGGCGGTGATGCTTAAGCTGGGTTCCGGGGTCAAATCCCCCGCCTTGAATGACAAAGGAGAAGAGGGAATATATGGATACAAAGTATATATTTCTCGACATTGACGGTACACTTGTGGGAAGAGATGCTTTAATTCCAGAAAGTGCAAAGGAAGCGATAAATCGGGCAAGGGAAAAGGGACATAAGATTTTTATTTGCTCAGGGCGTTCCAGATGTGAGATGCATGAGGATATTTTAAGTGTTCCGATGGAGGGGATTGTCGGTTCAGCAGGTGCTTATGTGGAACTTGATGGGAAGATGATTTATCACCGTCCCATGACATCGGCTATGAATGCAAGACTTCTGGAATATTTTGAATCCAGAAAAATGGCGTTTTTTCTAGAAACTAACGAGGAACTGCTGGTAAATGATATCGGACTGGAGGAAATGCGCAGATATGTAGAATATTGTGAGACCCATCATGAGCCCTACGACAGAGCGTTTTTTAATTTGGCCAGACCTCTCTCAAAGGTAGATAAACCGGAGGAATTAGCAGTAAACAAGCTGTTATATGTGACCCAAAGGTATGAACCTGAAGAAATCAAGAGGGATTTACAGTCCGAATTCACGGTAGTGGACAGTGCTATAACACTGCCGGGGAACAGTGGAGAATTGTCAGAGCTTAATATGCATAAGGGCAAAGGCATCGATATTATTGTTAAACATTTTGATGCAGATTTGAAGGATACCATCGGTATAGGAGATGGCGAAAATGATTTGGAAATGCTACGTGCGACAGGAATTGCCATAGCTATGGGTAATGCAAATCCCATGCTTAAGGATATTGCGGATTTTGTGACCACTGATGTGGATAAGGACGGCATTAAAAATGCATTTATCCACTATGGATTGATTGATTAAGCTGTCCGTTATATAATATGGACAAATCATCGTAGGCACCTAAAATAAACATATCATAGAAGGGAGAACAAATTATGAACATATGGCACGATATTGATGAGGATCGGATTTTTCCGACAGATTTTATTGCCGTTATTGAGATTAGCAAGGGCAGCAAGAAAAAATACGAATTGGACAAGAAAACAGGAATGTTGATATTAGACCGCATTTTGTATACCTCTACCCATTATCCGGCAAATTATGGTTTTATTCCGAGAACCTATGGGGATGACAAGGATCCGCTAGATGTATTGGTACTTTGTTCTGAGGATATTGAACCTTTGACACTGGTGCGCTGTTATCCGATTGGTGTGATGAAAATGCTGGATAACGGAATGGGAGATGAAAAAATTATTGCCATTCCGTATAGTGATCCTACATATAACTGCTACACGGATGTCAGCGAGCTACCGAACCATATCTTTGAGGAGATTAAGCATTTCTTCAGCGTATACAAGGCATTGGAGGATAAGGAGACCGTTGTGGATGAGTTTGATGATGCGACGGAGGCCGTTCGCATCATTAAGCAGTGTATTGATAATTACAAGGATAAATTTGTGAATGTATAGATGATATTGTGGAATGCCGTTTTTCAGATTGTTGACAAACCGGTTGTAAAATTGTTAATTTTTCATATACTGGTAATACTAAGAAATATATGGGGTGCTGATATGCGCAAACAGTCATTTATCGATTCGGATTTCCTGATCATGATGCTTGATATCGGTCCCTATTAGATAGGTGAGGTTAAAAATAATAAAAAAGAGAGGACATATTAAATGAAAGAGTTTACCTATGTCATTACAGATGAAATCGGAATTCATGCAAGACCGGCAGGAATGCTGGTGAAGGAGGCAAAGAACTTTTCTTCTAAAATCACTCTGGAGGCAAACGGAAAGAGTGCAGAGGCTACAAAGCTGATGGCTGTTATGGGTCTCGGTGCTAAGAGTGGTGCAGAGGTTGTAATCAAAGCGGAGGGTGACGATGAGGATGCAGCGATTGCAAAGATGGAAGAATTTATGAAAGCTAATTTGTAATCAGCGCAGTGGGTACAATCTAAGGGAAAAGAAACACGGTAATCGTGTTTCTTTTTCACTATTCGACTTGGGGCGCCAAAAGGATAAGATAGAAGGAGGTTAATAATGGAACAGTTTGCAGGTAAATCAATTTTTAAAGGAACCGCAATTGGCAGAATTTTATTTTATTCCAAAAACCAGCAGCAGGTAAAGCGAGATAAGGTTGAAGATGTAGAGGCTGAAATTGCCAGATATGAGGAGGCAAAGGCAAAGGCGATAGAACAACTGGGCAAATTGCATGATAAGGCGGTGAATGAGGTTGGAGAGGCCAATGCCATGATTTTTGAAGTACACGCCATGATGCTGGAGGATGAAGATTATAATGATTCCATTTATAATATTATTCGGAGTGATGAGGTAAATGCCGAGTTCGCAGTGGCAACCACCGGGGATAATTTTGCGGTAATGTTTGCTGAAATGGATGATGAATATTTTAAAGCAAGGGCAGCGGATGTGAAAGATATTTCGGAACGGATTATCGGAGTGTTATCCGGAACGGATGCCGGAGGCGAGATAGGGGACGAACCTGTGATTATTGTAGCAGAGGATTTGGCACCCAGTGAGACTGTTCAGATGGATAAGACAAAGCTGCTGGCGTTTGTGACAAGACTTGGCTCGTCTAACTCACATA
Organism: uncultured Clostridium sp.; assembly: GCA_947178475.1. Lineage (GTDB taxonomy): Bacteria > Bacillota > Clostridia > Lachnospirales > Lachnospiraceae > CAG-590. The sequence continues at coordinate 21,696 of CAMWYM010000001.1, forward strand.
CTGCGATTCTTGCCAGAACCATGAATATACCTGCCTTGATTGGAATCGACATCAAGGAGGAGTGGAATGGCAAAATGGCTATTGTAGACGGGAAGAAAGGTATTTTCTTTGTTGACCCGGATGTAGATACGCTGGAAAAATATATTGAGGAGAAGAAAAAGGAGGAGGAGGCAAAAGAACTGCTGCAGATGTTGAAGGGACAGCCTGATGAGACGTTAGATGGCAGACATATTAAGTTGTATGCGAATATTGGAAGTGTGGCGGATGTGACAAATGTACTTGCCAATGATGCAGAGGGAATTGGCCTGTTTCGCAGCGAATTTTTGTATTTAGAGAAGGATAACTACCCAACGGAGGAGGATCAGTTCCAGGTATACAAGACGGTTGCTCAGAATATGGCAGGCAAGAAGGTGGTCATTCGGACCCTGGATATCGGAGCCGATAAACAGGTGGATTATTTCAATATGGAGCATGAGGAAAACCCGGCCATGGGATACCGGGCAATCCGTATCTGCCTCGACAGAGTGGAAATTTTTAAAACACAGCTGCGTGCACTTTATCGTGCTTCTGCATTTGGAACAATTTCCATTATGTTTCCGATGATCATTTCAGTTAAGGAAGTGCAGGATATCAAGAAAATCTGTGAAGAGGTAAGGGCAGAACTGGATGCGGGAAATGTTGAATATGGAGAAGTAGAACTGGGGATTATGATAGAAACTCCGGCGGCAGTCATGATTAGTGACCTCTTGGCAAAGGAGGTGGATTTCTTTAGCATAGGAACTAATGATCTGACCCAGTATACGCTTGCTATTGACCGTCAGAATCCAAAGCTGGATAATATATATGATTCTCATCACCCGGCAATCCTTAGAATGATTCAGATGGTTATCGACAATGGTCACAAGGAAAACTGTTGGGTGGGAATCTGTGGTGAGCTGGGAGCAGATACAACACTGACGGAGAAATTCATAAAAATGGGAATTGATGAGCTTTCGGTTTCGCCGACCTTTGTACTTCCGGTACGAAAGGAAATTCGCGAGTCCAGATATGAGGACTAAGCTGTTAGGCAGGGGAGGCTGAAAGAAATAGAAAAGCTGCTGCTTTCCTGGCAAAAAGGGAGGCTGCAGCTTTGTTGACTTTTGTTGGTTTAAAATGTAAGGCGGAGGTGGGCAGAACAAGAGAGTGACTGTCCGATAAAATAAAAAACGGTTGATATTTTTCAAAACTTATACTATTATAGTAAAAGCGGGGTATGGCTCAGTTTGGTTAGAGCGCACGGCTGGGGGCCGTGAGGTCGCAGGTTCGAATCCTGTTACCCCGATTCTTTGAATAAATTACTCATTCATTCGTCTCGTATGGTTATGTGAAAGACGAGTGGATGAGTAATTTATAATTGTGACAGGTGTTCTATATCCAGCCGGTTTATATTTATCAGAGACTTTTCACTAAACCGGATTCCCAATATCTTTTTATAAAGTAATATCAAAGATTTTTTGTGCCCTATCAGGTTGTTGTAAGTTGACATGTGGGTAAATATCGATTAAACTAACCATTGGATGATTAGCACAAAATGTGGTCCTAATAGGGAAATATAAGCAGGTCGGGAACCTGCTTTTGAAATAACCAGGAGGTAGAAGGATGCAGATTACAGACGAAACCATTGATTATGTTGGAATTCTGGCAAAGCTGGAGCTTTCCGAGGAGGAGAGGGAGCAGGCGAAGAAGGATATGTCTAATATGCTGGAATATGTAGGGAAGCTCAATGAGTTGGATACAGACGGCGTGGAGCCGATGAGCCACACATTTTCTGTGCATAATGTATTTCGTGAGGACATTGTAATAAATGGAGATGACAGAGAGAATATGCTGGCAAATGCACCGGAGAAAAAGGATGGGGCTTATAAGGTGCCGAAGACCTTTGAGTAGGGAGGAGTAAGAAATGGATTTAAGTATAACTGCCGTAGAGCTTGGCAAAAAGATTAAAAATAAAGAAATTTCCGTAGTGGAAGCCACAACTGCATTTCTTGACAGTATTGAGGTGAAGGAAAAAGAGATTAAGGCATTTGTCACTGTAGACAGAGAGGGTGCATTAAAGAGAGCAAAAGAGGTGCAAAAGCTGATCGATGACGGGAAGCTTACCGGTCCTCTTGCAGGTGTTCCGGTTGCCATTAAGGATAATATGTGTATTGATGGAATGCTTACCACCTGTTCTTCTAAGATTTTGTCCAATTTTGTACCGACATTTACGGCAACGGCAGTGGAGAAGCTGCAAGCGGCGGGAGCAGTTATTGTTGGAAAAGCAAATATGGATGAGTTTGCCATGGGTTCCACTACTGAAACTTCTTATTATGGGGAGACAAAGAATCCGTGGAATTTGGAAAGAGTGCCGGGAGGTTCTTCCGGTGGCTCTGCAGCAGCAGTGGCGGCAGAGGAGGTTCCCTATGCGTTAGGTTCGGATACTGGTGGAAGTATCCGTCAGCCCGCTGGTTTTTGCGGGGTAACCGGTATAAAGCCTACGTACGGAAGAGTATCCAGATATGGGTTGATTGCATACGGTTCTTCTTTAGACCAGATTGGACCGTTGGCAAAGGATGTAACAGATTGTGCAACGGTTTTGGAGATAATCTGTGGCAGGGATGAAAAGGATTCCACCTCGGTTAAAGAGGCGGGAGATGATTTTACCAATGCATTAGTAGATGATGTAAAGGGTATGAAGATTGGAATTCCAAAGGATTACTTTGGAGAGGGCTTGGATGCAGAGGTGAAGGAAGCGGTTATGGCGGCAGCAAAGGCCTTAGAGGGAAAAGGTGCAGTCATAGAAGAATTTGATTTAAGTCTTGTGGAATATGCGATTCCTGCTTATTACATCATTGCTTCCGCAGAGGCAAGTTCAAACTTAGAGCGTTTTGACGGTGTGAAATACGGCTACCGTACCGAAGAATTTTCAGATCTCCATAATATGTATAAAAAGACACGTTCTGAAGGTTTCGGTGCTGAGGTAAAGAGAAGGATTATGCTCGGTTCTTTTGTTCTTTCTTCCGGATATTTTGATGCATACTATATGAAAGCACTTAGGACAAAGGCCTTGATTAAACAGGCATTTGATAAAGCCTTTGAGAAATATGATGTGATTTTGGGACCCGTTGCCCCTACGACGGCATTGAAACTGGGAGAGTCCTTAAGTGATCCTATTAAAATGTATTTAGGAGATATCTATACGGTATCCGTCAATCTTGCAGGGCTTCCGGGTATTTCCCTTCCCTGTGGATATGACAGCAATGGACTTCCAATTGGTTTGCAGCTTCTTGGAAAGCATTTTGATGAGAAGAATATTATCCGTGCGGCTTATGCATTTGAACAGACGAGAGATTATAAACGGCCTGCATTTGCAGTAGAAAGGGGGGCTTTAAAATGAGTAAGGCATATGAGACAGTCATCGGTTTAGAGGTGCACGTGGAACTGGCGACAAAGACAAAGATTTTCTGCGGATGCTCTACTGCATTTGGAGGAGCGCCTAATACCCATACCTGTCCGGTTTGTACCGGTATGCCTGGGTCCTTGCCGGTTCTGAATAAAGATGTGGTAAATAAAGCAATCGCAGTGGGAATTGCCACGAACTGTAAGATTACCCAGAACTGTAAATTTGATCGGAAGAATTATTTCTATCCGGACAATCCGCAGAATTACCAGATTTCCCAATTATACTATCCAATCTGTCGGGACGGTAAGGTTGAGATTGAGGTAGACGGAAAGAAAAAATTCGTCGGTATCCATGAAATTCACATGGAGGAGGATGCAGGTAAGTTAATCCATGACCCTTATACCGACAGCTCCTTAGTAGATTTTAACCGTTCAGGTGTTCCGTTGATTGAGATTGTATCAGAGCCGGATATGCGCTCTGCAGATGAGGTTATCGCTTATCTGGATAAGCTTAGAATGACGATTCAGTACCTTGGAGCATCGGATTGCAAATTAAATGAAGGTTCTATGCGTGCAGATGTTAACTTGTCTATCCGGGAAGTGGGGGCATCGGAATTTGGTACTCGTACCGAGATGAAGAATCTAAACTCTTTTAAGGCGATAGCGAGAGCGATTGAAAATGAGAGAGAACGTCAGATTGATTTGTTAGAGGCAGGTAAAGAGGTTGTTCAGGAGACTAGAAGATGGGACGACACAAAGGAATACTCTTATGCGATGCGTTCAAAAGAGGATGCACAGGATTATCGCTATTTTCCGGACCCGGATCTCGTGCCGATTGTCATCAGTGATGAGTGGTTAGAGGAGATACGGAGTAGGCAGCCGGAGTTCCGTGAAGAGAAGAAGATTAGATATCAGGAGGAATATGGACTTCCGGAATATGATGCGGATATTTTAACAGGAACCAAAAAATTAGCAGATATCTTTGAGGAGACTATTGCATTAGATGCAAACCCGAAGAAGGTTTCAAACTGGCTGATGGTGGAGACAATGCGCCTATTAAAGGAAAAGGAAATGGATGCAGAGGATATTACATTTTCTGCAGCAAATCTGGCAAAGCTGATTAAGCTTACTGATTCTCAGGCAATCAATTCCACCGTGGCAAAAGAGGTATTTGAGAAAATTTTTGCCGAGGATATCGATCCGGATCAATATGTTGAGGAGAAGGGACTTAAGACAGTCAATGATGAGGGGGCTCTTCGTTCCACTATTGAACAGGTGATTGCCGATAATCCACAGTCTGTAGAGGATTATCGGAATGGTAAGGAAAAGGCGATCGGTTTCTTAGTGGGGCAGACTATGAAGGCAATGAAAGGAAAAGCGAATCCTGGAATGGTAAACCAAATCTTAAAGGAACTTCTTTAGCAGGGGACGGCAATGGGGGAATGAAATATGCGTATCGGGATTGATATGGGTGGTATGTCGGTGAAATTCGGTCTGGTAGACAGAGAAAACCAGATTGTTGAGAAGCTGGTAATTCCTACCAGACTGGAGATACCGGCAGAAGAGATGATAGATAATATGGTGAAGGCGGTTTTTGAACTGTTGTCCAGTAGAGGTCTGTCGCCAGCGGATTGCTGTGGAATCGGAATCGGAAGTCCAGGGACTATTGATGATGAGAACGGCGTGATTATATACTCTAATAATTTTGACTGGGAGAATGTCAACATTGTGAAGCAGATGGCAGACCAGATATCATTGCCTATTTACATTGCCAATGATGCTGATGCAGCTGCATTAGGCGAAGTGTGCGCAGGAGCAGCAAAGGGGACTAAAAGTGCGGTGCTGCTGACTTTGGGAACCGGTGTAGGCGGTGGTGTGATTTTAAATGGCAGAATTTTTCATGGTCCGCTAAGCGGAGGTCTGGAGCTGGGACATATGGTGATCAAGGCAGGAGGAGAACCATGTACCTGTGGAAGAGAAGGATGTCTGGAAAGTTATGCGTCTGCAACGGCACTTTTGCGGATGGCAAAAAGAGCGGCACAGGAAAATCCGTCATCTCTGATGAATGAAATGTGCAATGACCGATTGGAAAATATGAATGGTATTATTCCTTTTGAAGCAGCGGATAAGGGAGACAGAGCAGCCGGTGAGGTGATTGAAGAATATATGGATTATCTTGCGGAGGGAATAGCTAATGTCATTAATATTTTTCGTCCGGAGCTGGTTATTCTGGGCGGCGGTATTGCCGCCCAGAAAGAGAGGCTTACTGCACCATTGCAGGCAAGAGTAGATGTACTTTGTTTTGGAAAGGAGCATGGGCAGACGGCACGGATTGTAACCTCTGCGCTTGGCAATGATGCCGGAATTATTGGTGCAGCAGGACTTGTTGGTAAATGATTTAGGAGATTCGTATGAAGTGTTTTAAGAGGTGTGTGGCAGTAATGATTTTCTGTATTATCCTGGCAGATAAATCGGGAATTGCAGTGAAAGCTGTGGAGGCAGGAAATAATCCCTCTCTGGTTATTGCACTGGATCCGGGGCATGGCGGTGAAGAGGAAGGTGCAATGTATTATGGAATGATGGAGAAAGATATTAATTATAGAATGGCGCAGCTGGTGAAACAGCAGTTGGAGAAGTATCCCGGTGTTACGGTGATCTTGACGAGGGAGGAAGAGGAAACCCTTCCACTGTATGAGCGGGCAAACCGGGCGCTGACTGCGGATGCGGATATTTTGCTGAGCCTGCATTTTAATGCCAGTGCTTCCCATTTGTCGAAGGGGGCATCAGTTTATGTGACTACGGCGGAAGCCTACAGGGAAAAGCTTCGGCAGTTTGCGGATTACCTGTTAGGTGAGTTTGAAGCCCTTGGACTTGAGAATGCTGGAACTTTCGCCAGAGTAACGCAAATGGGTGGACGGCGGGCGGATGGTACTTTTGATGATTATTATGGTATACTTAGGCATTCCTATAATAATGGTATACCGGCTATGATTATCGAACACTGCTATATGGATGCAGAGGAGGATAAACCCTTTTTTTATACTGAGGAAGGGTTAAAAAAGCTTGCTGAGGCAGATGTCAATGCTATTGCTTCTTATTACGATTTGGCTGATTTGGAGGGAAAAAAAGTTACACCAAAGCATGCTAAAAGGTTTGGCGCTACAACGAAGGCTTTAGAAAAAAATTATGATGAATCGCCAAACGTGACAGCAATTAAACTGATAGATTATGACGGAATGGTACCCGGAATTGCTACCTTTGAAATCGCAGTGGAGGATGGAGTAGGGGTGACCTCTGTCTATCTTGTATACCAGAATGTGGAGACAGATGAGACAATGACGGTTTATCTGACTCAGCCAGACACTCTGACAACGGGCAGCCATCGGATAAAAGCGCTCATTCCTGTGGGCGTGGCGACGGGGGAATACAGGCTGATTTATATAGGAGCATATAATGCGGTGGGATATGATGCGGGGTATAATCTGTCCGGTGATGCAATGGTGGGATTTGGGAAATGTGACTGGTTGAATACCTTTGCCTACAGTGGAGAGGCAGGATTGAATATAATGGGGAAGGGTAGGATTCTTGATACCTATACGGATATGCTCGACTATGAAATCGAGATTGGAAAAAGAGAGTGGCATACAATATGGCCGGTTCCACTGCATGCGGATGTGGTGCGTATTCGATAGAGATCAAAAACGGATATATGTCTATTGCAATAGACATATATCCGTTTTTCTTCATTATGATATAATGTCACCAACCGTAGCAAAGCGAAGGTTGATGACCTACGCGAGCATCAGCGAGCTTCAGTATGATTATTTATCATCGGTAGAATTAAGAGTCTTTTCATAATCCTCAAATACGAAATCAAAGATGCCAGCTAAACCAACAAATTCACAGCCATAACGGTAAAGACCGTTGTTTGTTTCCACACGGTGGAGAATCTTAACCACAGTTAAAATTTTCTGTTCTGAGGTGTCCAGCACAATAGTTGCGTTAAAATAATATCCTACCGGAATATAGGTAGATGTAGTGAATCCGATTCCTGCTTTGGAAATATCAAACACATCAATTTCTGTATTCAAATCAGAAATGACATCATTATCCTGCTTAAATACTTCAGAAACCTCTAAACTCAGTTTGACAGGTAATCTTTTATAACGTCTTTTCTCATCCATAGTGTTATCCTCCACAATCTCTAATAGTACCCTATGAAACGAAAAGCAGATTCAGCATATCCTATGTGGTTGCTAAAGGAGTGCGTTTCGCCAGGCTTGGAATAACTTCCATCAAGTGGAAATAGTATAACACACTTGAATAAAAATGACAAATAAAATCCGCATTTCCATTGACAGTTTTAGAAAAAAAAGATACCATATATTTGATTGAGAAGCTACTCACTTGTAAAATGCAATTACTTGATATGATACAAAAGCAGGAGGAGACATACATGAGTGAAATATTTGACAATGGTTTTGATGATGATGTATTGCATGAAGAGTGTGGTGTGTTTGGTATCTATGATTTTGATGGTGATGATGTGGCGGCCACTATTTATTATGGTTTGTTTGCTTTGCAGCACAGAGGACAGGAAAGTTGTGGCATTGCTGTTTCTGATACAGAGGGACCTAAGGGTAAGGTGTTATCGTCAAAGGGGATGGGACTGGTAAATGAGGTGTTTACTCCGGAGGATTTGGAGAAACTAAAGGGGAATATTGGTGTCGGTCATGTCCGGTATTCTACAGCAGGTGCCTCCACTAGAGAAAATGCCCAGCCGCTGGTGCTTAACTATATTAAAGGAACTCTGGGATTGGCCCATAACGGTAATCTGGTGAATGCACCGGAGCTGCGCAGGCAGTTAGAACAGACAGGAGCAATTTTTCAGACGACTATAGATTCTGAGGTCATTGCCTATCACATTGCCAGAGAGCGTGTAAATACTTCCACCGTAGAACAGGCGGTACTTAATGCGCTGAAAAAGGTCAGGGGATCTTATTCCCTGATTGTCATGAGTCCAAGAAAGCTTATTGGTGTCAGAGACCCATTTGGATTCCGGCCGCTTTGTATCGGCAGGCGTAACAATGCCTATATTCTGGCATCGGAGAGCTGTGCATTGGACACGGTTGGTGCTGAGTTTATCCGGGATGTAGAACCGGGAGAAATGGTGACGATTACACCGGAGCATGGCATCGTATCCCATCGTGATATGTGTCAGGATAAGCATGCCAGATGTATTTTTGAATATATATACTTTGCAAGGTCAGACAGTGTACTGGACAAAATGAGTGTCTATGAGTCGCGTATCATTGCCGGAAGGTGTCTGGCCAAGGACTCGCCGGTGGAGGCGGATCTTGTGGTGGGCGTGCCGGAGTCAGGAAATGCGGCGGCACTGGGATATTCACTGGAGTCAGGGATTCCTTATGGAACGGCTTTTGTGAAAAACACTTATGTGGGAAGAACTTTTATCAAGCCAAAGCAGAGTCAGCGGGAATCCAGCGTACAGGTCAAACTGAACGTGTTAAAGGAAGCCGTATGTGGCAAGCGGGTGATTATGATAGACGATTCCATTGTCAGAGGAACAACCTCCGATAGAATTGTAGGGATGTTAAAGGCAGCGGGAGCAACAGAGGTCCATGTCAGGATTTCGTCGCCGCCATTTTTGCACCCGTGCTATTTTGGCACGGATATTCCAAGCGAGGAACAGTTGATTGCACATAACCGTTCCGTTGAGGAGATTCGGGAGATTCTCGGAGCGGATTCTCTTGGATATCTGGAACTTAATCGGTTAAAGGAATTGACTGACGGGAGGCAGTATTGTGATGGATGCTTTAGCGGCAGCTATCCGATGGAGCCGCCAGAGGAAGATATCCGAGGCGAATATGATGAAACTATTAGACAAGGCAACAAGAATACAAGACACGAGTAGGAGGTACCAATGAAAGACAAGTATGTGAGTCCATTATCTGAAAGATATGCCAGCAGGGAAATGCAGTATATATTTTCCCCTGATATGAAATTTAAAACGTGGAGAAGATTATGGGTTGCATTGGCGGAGACAGAATATGAATTAGGTCTCTCCGAGGATGGCAAACCAGTCATTACGCTGGAACAGATTGAGGAAATGAAAGCTTTTCAGAATGATATAAATTATGACGTAGCCAAAAAGAGGGAAAAGCAGGTGCGTCATGATGTGATGAGCCATGTATATGCATATGGCAAGCAGTGCCCTGCTGCCGCAGGGATTATTCATCTGGGAGCGACGAGCTGTTATGTCGGGGATAACACGGATGTGATTATTATGACGGAAGCACTGAAATTGGTCCGCAAGAAACTATTGAATGTGATCAATGAATTGTCAAAGTTTGCAATGCAATATAAGGATTTGCCGACCCTTGCCTTTACTCATTTTCAGCCAGCACAGCCTACAACAGTGGGCAAGCGTGCCACTCTCTGGCTTCAGGAGTTAATGCTGGATTTAGAGGATTTGGAATATGTTCTCGGTCAGCAAAAGCTTCTGGGATGTAAAGGAACGACAGGTACTCAGGCCAGCTTTTTGGAGTTATTTGATGGTGACCATGAAAAGGTGAGAAAAATAGACGGTATGATAGCAGAGAAAATGGGATTTAAGGAGTGCTATCCGGTGTCCGGTCAGACCTATTCCCGTAAGGTGGATTCCAGAATACTGAATGTATTGAGTGGGATTGCCCAAAGTGCCCACAAGTTTTCCAATGACATCCGTTTACTGCAGCACTTAAAAGAGATAGAGGAGCCCTTTGAAAAAAATCAAATTGGTTCTTCTGCCATGGCATACAAGAGAAACCCTATGCGTTCAGAGCGTATTGCTTCTCTTGCAAACTACGTAATCGCTGATGCACTGAATCCTGCAATCACCTCTGCAACCCAGTGGTTTGAGCGGACTTTAGACGATTCTGCAAATAAAAGAATTTCTGTACCGGAAGCTTTTTTGGCAGTTGATGGTATTCTGGACCTCTATCTGAATGTAGTGGATGGTCTGGTGGTATATGATAAGGTTATTTACCAGAGATTTATGAAGGAAATTCCATTTATGGCAACGGAAAATATCTTGATGGATGCAGTGAAACGTGGTGGTAACCGGCAGGAGCTGCATGAGAAAATCCGTGAGCATTCTATGGAGGCAGGAGCTGTTGTTAAGAAGGAGGGCAGGGAAAACGATTTGGTAGAGCGTATTGCTAATGATCCTGCCTTTGGAATGACCAGAGAAATGATAGAGGAGCTGTTGGAGCCAAAGAATTTTGTAGGGCGGGCGCCACAGCAGACAGAGGAATTTATCATGGAAAATGTTAAGCCGATATTAGTTGCTAACAGTGATGTGATGGGTATGACGGCACAGATTAATGTATAAAAGCAATGGCAATAGATAACATTTGTATGTTTTGCTGTTGAGCGCTTAGAGAGTGTCTTTGTAGGCTTCAATAAATCATCCGATTTGAGATGGCGGATTTGAAGGATTACGGGACACTTTTTTTGCTTTGCAGTTTGTTTTGTCTTTTGGATAGAAGGGAATAGTTTATCAAACGGATGGTATGTTGTAGGGAGATTTTGCTGGAAATATGAATGAGGTGGAATGTTAATATTTTGTGAATTTAAAAAAAGGGCTAGGTGAAAAAAGAATTTTATGGTATAGTACTATGTGGAGAAAAAGAGATTTAGGATTAAGAAAGGGTGATTGCGTGAACAACAACCACAACGAGAGAATTAATAATTATTCACAGATTACAGATGAGATTCAGGAATTGTCAAAGCTTTGTCTTGAGAATTTGCAGATTGACTCGGAGCTTTACTCAAAATATGATGTAAAGCGCGGTCTTCGTGATATCAATGGTAAGGGTGTATTAGCCGGTCTTACAGATGTTTCCAAAATTCAGTCTTATATTGTTGAAGATAATGATATGGTTCCATGTGACGGTAAATTATACTATCAGGGTGTGGATGTAGAGGATATTGTTGCCGGTTTTATTCAGGAAAAGCGGTTTGGTTTTGAGGAGACAGTATATCTGTTACTGTTTGGAAAGCTTCCTAATCAGGAAGAGTTAGAGGTGATAAGCGGAATTTTGTCGGGGTACAGAATGTCCCTACCTACACATTTTGTGAGGGATATCATTTTGAAGGCACCAAGTAAGGATATGATGAACACACTGCAGAGAAGTGTGCTTACGTTATATGCATATGATGAAAAAGCAGACGATACGTCTATTCCAAATGTATTGCGGCAATGTCTGCAGCTTATTTCTGTAGTGCCGCTTTTATCCGTATATGGATATCAGGCATACAGTCATTATCACGATGGCAACAGTTTGTTTATACATACGCCTCAGCCGGATTTATCTACAGCAGAGAACCTGTTGTATGTCCTTAGACAGGACAGCAGTTATACCGAGCTTGAGGCAAGAATTCTGGATTTGGCGCTGGTATTGCATGCAGAGCATGGAGGTGGTAATAATTCTACCTTTACTACTCATGTGGTGACGTCTTCCGGAACGGATACTTATTCTTCTATGGCAGCGTCTCTAGGGTCGCTGAAGGGACCCAAGCACGGTGGAGCCAATATCAAGGTAACCAAAATGTTTGCGGATATGAAGGAGCAGGTCAAGGACTGGAATGATGATGATGAGATTAAGGGATATCTGAAAAAGCTGCTTCACCGTGAAGCCTTTGACAAAGCAGGACTTATCTATGGTATAGGGCATGCGGTATATTCCATTTCCGATCCCCGGGCAAAGGTATTTAAGGGATTTGTGGAGAAGCTTTCTGTTGAGAAGGGCTACGAGAAGGAATATCAGCTCTATTCAAATGTGGAGCGGCTGGCTCCGGAGATTATTGGAGAGGAACGCAAAATTTATAAAGGGGTTAGTGCCAATGTTGACTTCTATTCCGGTTTTGTGTATCAGATGCTGGGACTGCCTACAGAATTGTATACTCCTCTGTTTGCAGTGGCAAGAACTGCAGGATGGAGTGCGCACCGCATCGAGGAGCTGATTAATCAGGGAAAAATTATTCGTCCGGCGTATAAGGCGGTCAGAAAAAACCAATCCTATATACCAATGGACGAGAGGTAAGCAGCACAATACCTGAAATAAGCGTCTAAAATAAACGTCAAATAAAGGTAGGTAATATTTTGAATAGTAAAGTAATGAATAAATTAAGCTATGGTCTTTTTGTCTTGACGGCAAAGGATGGTGATAGGGATAACGGCTGTATTATTAACACAGCAGCACAGGTGACCACATTACCTAACCGTATTATTATTACGGTGAATAAGGATAACTATACACATGATATGATCATAAAAACCGGAGAATTTAATATATCCGTTTTGGATGAGAGTGCTGATTTTGATACCTTTAAGAACTTTGGTTTTCAAAGTGGAAGAGAGACAGACAAATTTGCACAGATTACTTTTGCCAGGGCAGAAAATGGAATTGCTTATCTGACAAAGCAGTGCAACAGTTTTATTTCTGGAAAGGTTACAGACAAAGTGGATTTGGGAACCCATACTATGTTTGTCGCTGAGGTGACTGGCGGAGAGGTATTGTCGGACAATGCTTCTGCTACTTATGCATATTATCATGCAAATATCAAACCCTCTGCAAATCCGGTAGAGAAAAAAGGATTTGTCTGTACGGTATGTGGATATATTTATGAGGGGGATACCCTGCCAGCAGATTATGTATGTCCGGTTTGCAAGCATGGTGCAGAAGACTTTAAGCCGTTATAAGTCTTATCAAAGATGATAGGTTGATTACTTATGATGTATGGATAATAAGCTGCCGCAGATTACAGTTGTTTGATTGTGTAAATGTGGCGGCTTCTTTTGTTTGTGCAGTAATTTTTAAAAGTATGTGTTATAAAGATTATGTTCCATATAAAGATATTGTAGAAATCAGGTGATAAAATAATGGAAAAACGCGAGAAAGGATTTCTAAAGATCGCATTTCTGATTGTATTATTTTATATTTTGGTTGAGCATTTCGCTGTAGTGAAGGAGATAATTTCTGTCTGTTATAATGCCGTTTCTCCGCTGATTTATGGGATTGTTATCGCATTTATTATCAATTTGCTTGTGGTGCAGCTGGAAAAGCATATGACAAAGGGGGTTTTTGAAAGCCGGGTCGTCAAACGGACTACTTCAATTGCGGTGTCAGTACTGATTTTGACAGGTGTTATCACGATAGTGTGTTTTAACGTGATACCGGGAATTGTGGATAGTGTAAAACAGATTGCTGAAAAGATGCCGGAGGCTGTGTCAGCGGTTTTGGGATTTTTAGAAAAGCATTTCGGTATTTCAGGGGATATTGTGGATACGGTACAAAATTTCAAAATAGATGAGGATCTCATCAATAATATGTTTGGTCTGATGGAGAATCAGTCAGTAATCGAGGCGATTAAAGCCAGTGGAGATATAGTAGGAAGTGTTTTTTCTGTCTTTGCAAAATTTTTTATCGGTTTATTTTTTGCCTTTTATATATTGGCGAAAAAGGAATCCATCAGAACATGGCTTCACAACCTGATTGAGGTATATCTTCCGGAAAGAATTGCGGCGGCTATAGAAAATGTCGGATATATCATTTATGAAACCTATGCAAATTTTATATCAGGGCAGTGCTTGGATGCAGTGATTTTAGGGTGTCTCATTACGCTTTGTATGGGGATTATGGGATTGCCCTATCCGGTGCTGATTGGTGTTATTGTGGCAGTGACGGCATTGATTCCTGTAGTAGGTGCGTTTTTTGGAGGTACAGTGGGAGCGCTTTTGTTGGTCATGGATTCACCGATAAAGGCATTTACCTTTTTGGTATTATTTCTGATTTTGCAGCAGATTGACAATCGGATGATTTATCCATATGTGGTGGGGAATGCTATTGGTATTCCGTCGATACTGATTTTTGTAGCAATTGTCATTGGCGGTGAGTTTGGCGGTGTTATCGGTATGTTTTTGGGAATCCCATTTACTGCCGTGTTATATACTCTTGTAGAGCAGGATATGGAAAAACGAAGACAAAAGAAAAATAGATTGGGGTAGGATAATGAGCGCATTTGTAGAATTTAAAAACGTGAGTAAATGTTACCGAACCGGAGAGATAGAGATTCAGGCATTACAGAATGTGGATTTTCAGATTGAACAGGGAGAATTCTGCATTATTGTAGGTGCATCCGGGGCAGGTAAAACCACTATATTGAATATTTTAGGTGGAATGGATACGCTGACAGAGGGGGAGGTGCTGCTGGATGATAAGGTTATTTCCTCTCTCAGTAAAAGGGAGCTTACCACCTATCGACGTTATGATGTAGGGTTTGTATTTCAGTTTTATAATCTGGTGGGAAATCTTACTGCATTGGAAAATGTAGAGCTGGCTTCACAGATTTGTAGGGACCCACTGGATGCCAGAGAGGTTTTGAATCAGGTGGGACTGTCTGATAGATTGTCTAATTTTCCTGCACAGCTTTCCGGTGGAGAGCAGCAGCGGGTTGCCATTGCCAGGGCGCTTGCCAAAAATCCTAAGCTGCTGCTTTGCGATGAGCCTACCGGAGCATTGGATTACCAGACAGGTAAGGCGGTTTTAAAGCTTTTACAGGATACCTGTAAAAGGACAGGGACAACAGTGGTGGTTATTACACATAATCAGGCACTTACTGCGATGGCAGACCGTATTATCACGGTGAAAAGCGGACGCATAGCGGATATGAGAAGAAATGAAACTATTGTGAGTGTAGATGAACTTGAGTGGTAGGATGATGAACAAGGGATTAATAAAATCAACGTTGAGAGAAATTAAAACCAGTTTTGGACGTTATATGGCGATATTACTGATAGTGGCTTTGGGAGTAGGATTTTTTGCAGGGCTTAAGGTTGCCTATGAGGCAATGCTTTATACTGGTGATTTATATCTGGAGGAACACAGACTGTTTGATTATCATTTGCTCTCTACACTTGGTTTTGATGAGGATACGGCGGAGGAATTTGAACAGCAATTTTCTGATGGTGGTGTGTTAGCGGAAGGCAGTAAATCAGTAGATGTATTGATGATGCATGAGACCGGTACGGAATTGGTGATAAAGACGATTGAACGACCGGAGAAGGTGGGGGTGCCGGAGATTACTGTGGGAAGAATGCCGGAAAACGCAGACGAGTGTTTGGTTGACGAACACGGGTTTGATGAGGCGGCAGTCGGCACAAAGCTGTCCATTTCCGATAACAATGAGGCGGGGGATGGAGACAGCTTTAAGGTGAAGGAGTATACCATTGTGGGACTGGTACGGTCTCCGCTCTATATTATGCATCAACGGGGAACGACATCGGTGGGCGACGGAAGTATAGATGCTTATGTCTATCTGGAACCGGATGCCTACGATTTTGATTACGATACAGATATATATGTATATTTTGACAAGGATACAACCATTTATTCAAAAGAGTATGAAAGCTTTATGGAGGAAAAGGAAGAAAAGTGGGAGGCTCTTTGCCAGGCAGCGGCAGACACCAGATATAATCGTATTTATGCGGATGCCATGGAAGAGATTAATGATGCGGATAAAACGCTTAAAGAGGAGGAAGCTAAGGGCGAGAAAAAACTGGGAGATGCTCTTGCTGAACTGGAGGACGGGAAAAATCAGCTTGTCAATGGAGAGAGTGCCATTAATAAGGCGCGAAGGAAGCTGACCGCAGGCGAGAAAACACTAAAGGAGCAGGAGGCAGAGTATAAGAAAGGGCTTGAGACATATAAGAAGAACAAAAAAACATTTGATGAGGGCAAAAAGTCATATGAGAAGGGACTTAAAGAGTATAATGCCAAATACAGTGAATATGAGGAGAATCTTAAAACCTATGAGAATAACTATCTGGCATATCAAGCCAGTGAGGAGCAGTATGCAACGGCAATGGCGCAATTTGAGTCGGGCAAGGATTATTTGAGTGAGGAGGAGCAAGCAGCAAAGGCACAGGAGCTTGCGGTCTGGAGGAGTACTTTGGACGGGACAGGACAAATGCTGGCAGAGGCAAAGCTGCAATTGGATGCCGCCTCTGCTGCCTTTGCGGACAATAAGGCAGTTCTTGACCAGACGGGAAAAGAGCTTGAGGCGGGAGATAAGGAACTGGCAAAGGCGAAGAAACAGCTGGATTCGGCAGGAAAGCAGATTGAGGAGGCGAAGGAACAGCTCGCATCAGGCAAAAAACAGATTACGGACAGTGAAAGGGAGCTGGAGGATGCAAGGCGGGAGCTGTCAGAAGGAGAAATCGAGTATAATAATGCACGGCGGGAATATGATGACAAAATTGATGATGCTAAGCAGGAGCTGGAGGATGCAAGGCAGGAGGTAGGGGACATTGAAAAGCCGGAAACCTATGTTATGGGAAGAGATACCAATACTGGCTATGCCAGCTATGAAAATGATGCAGGAATTATAGAAGGGGTTTCTCGTGTGTTTCCGATATTCTTTTTTCTTGTGGCGGCACTGGTCTGCATGACCACGATGACGCGGATGATTGAGGAACAGCGGACTCAGATTGGTGTGCTGAAGGCTTTAGGATATTCCAACGGTGCGGTTATCGGAAAATATATTGCCTATTCGGGAAGTGCCGCAATAGCAGGTGCGCTGGTGGGATTTTTTGCTGGGACATGGACATTTTCCAATGTCATCTGGAATGCCTATCAGATGATGTATGATATGGGAGAGCTTCGCTATGTGTTTAATCCGGGTTACGCAGTGATCTCCGTTCTTGCCGCACTGTTGTGCTCGGCGGGAACAACCCTTGTATGCTGTTTTCAGGAGCTGCAGGAGATGGCGGCATCGCTGATGCGGCCTAAAGCACCTAAGGCAGGAAAGCGTGTGTTGCTTGAAAGGATTACCTTTTTGTGGAACAGGATGAAGTTTTTGGATAAAGTATCGGTGCGGAATTTGTTCAGATATAAGAAACGTCTGTTTATGATGATAGTGGGAGTAAGTGGCTGCACTGCGTTGTTGATTACCGGTATGGGAATCAGGGATTCCATTGCAAAAATTGCCAGTCTCCAATATGAGGAAATTTCTCTGTATGATCTGGTGGTGGGAGTCAGCGAAGAGGATATAGATGAAGAGGAATTAAAGACTGCAGGAATCAGGGATTATGTTATGACAGCAAGCAGCAGTGTAAGTATGACGACAGGCAAGCAGACAAAGGATGTAAGCTTGCGAGTTCCCCAGACAAGTGATGACTTCGGGAAGTATATGGATCTGCATACGGAGGATGGAAAAGCAGTTGCTTTTCCGAAGGATAATGAGGTACTTATCTCGTTTAAGCAGGCTGAGGATTACGGACTTAAGGTAGGAGATAAGATTTTACTTCAGGACAGTGACATGAGGGGCGGAAATATTACGGTTGGTGGCATTTATGTCAATTATTTTGATCACTATGTCATTATGGCACCGGACACATATCAGGCTTTGTTTAACCGAAAACCGGAATATAATGCTTTTCTGGCGAATATAGAAGAAGGAGAGGATGTACACCATGCGGCTTCTGCACTGATGAAGACAGATAATGTGACCTATGTATCAATTAGTGAAAACGTGAAAAATCATGTGACGGATATGATGAAGAGCCTTGATTATGTGGTAATCCTGGTAGTAATATGTGCGGCAATGCTGGCATTTATTGTTATTTACAATCTGAATAATATTAATATCACTGAGCGTATCCGGGAGATTGCCACGATTAAGGTGCTGGGATTTTATAAAGATGAGACCAATTCCTATGTGTTTCGGGAGAATATTGTTCTTACTCTGCTTGGGAGTCTGGCAGGTGTGGTTCTGGGACAGCTGCTTCATACCTTTGTCATGAGCCAGATTAAGATTGAAACCATTGCCTTTGATGTACATGTAGAGGCGGGAAGTTTTGTGCTCAGTGTGGTTCTGACCTTACTGTTTAATCAGATTGTCAATCTGGCTATGTCACAAAAGCTGGAGAAGATTGACATGGCCGAGTCGCTGAAATCAGTGGAGTAGAAAAACAATGGAGAGGGCAGAGTAAGAAGGCGTGTAAGAATCGAGGGAACAAAAGCTGTCTCTTATGAGGCAGTTTTTTGTTTGCAGGGATTTTATTTCAAGACAGCCATAGATTGACAAAGTCGGTAAAAATTGGTAGATTATTAAATGCTGGGTTTGATAAATACCGGCACTAGAAATATATTTTGTGAGACGGGCATAAAATAGATAAATGAAAAAGGAGAGAAGAAATGAGTTTTTCAGAAATTGTAAGTGCGGTTGATGATTTTGTCTGGGGACCGGCAATGCTTGTGCTGTTGGTAGGCACGGGTATATTTTTAACGATTCGTACCGGTTTCTTACCATGGAGGAATCTTCCGTATGCATTGAAAAGTACATTGAGCAAGGAAGCACGGACAAAAAGCAGAGGAGAGGGAGATGTATCTCCGTTCTCGGCGCTTACCACCGCTTTAGCGGCAACCATTGGTACAGGTAACATTGTAGGTGTGGCAACCGCAATGGTTTCCGGTGGTCCAGGAGCGTTAGTTTGGATGTGGATATCCGCCTGTTTTGGACTGACCTCTAAATTTTCGGAGTGTATGCTGGCAATCAAATACCGTGAGGTGAATGAAAAGGGCGAAATGTCCGGTGGTCCGATGTATACGATGAAGAAGGCATTTAAAAATAAAACCTTTGGAAGCATACTTGGATGGCTGTTTGCCTTTTTTGCTGTAGTAGCATCCTTTGGTATCGGAAATATGACACAGGCAAATTCCATTGCCTCAGCGGTGAATGAGACCTTTGGTGTGCCTACATGGATTATCGGTATTGTTATTACAGTGCTGGCGCTTCTGATTATTGTGGGTGGTATTAAGACTATTTCTAAGGTGTCATCCGTTGTTGTGCCGGTTATGGCAATTTTTTATGTTATCTGTGGATTGATTGTAATCATCGGAAACATCGGCAATGTACCTTCCGGAGTTGCCACGATTTTCTCTATGGCATTTTCGGTGAAGGCAGTGTCTGGCGGAGTACTTGGCACGGTGGTTTCATCTATGATGGGAGCTATGCGCTATGGTGTTGCCCGCGGTGTATTCTCCAACGAGGCAGGAATGGGTTCTGCAGCAATCACTGCGGCAGCGGCTTCAACGGATAATCCGGTTCGTCAGGGTTATATTAACATGACGGGTACTTTCTGGGATACCATTGTTGTATGTACGATTACCGGTCTTTGTATCGCATCCACCGGTGTGCTGGGAAGTACAAAGGAAAATGCATCGGGGACCTATGAGATAAACGGCTCACAAATTGTTATGGATTATGAGGAGAACGGAAAAACCCAAAATATAGAATATGATATAGCGCTTGCAGATAATGAGATCACGCTGAAAAACTCAGAGAAAACAATTGTGCTGACCCCTTATAAGGGAAATGCGGCAATGGTCTATGATGCAGAGGATAACGTAGCACCTGTCTATACGGCTGCTATAGAGGGCGGTGTGCCTTCTGGTACATGGCAGGGGGATAACAGGATGCTCTACACCTTCGGGTCTGATGGGGCATACACGGATTATGCAACGATAGAGGGTTCTTCCCTGACTATAGCGGCATTTAAGACGGTGCTTGGGTCTGCCGGAGGCTGGCTGGTGGCGATCGGTATTGCCCTGTTTGCATTTTCTACGATTTTAGGCTGGGAATATCACGGTGAAAAGGCTTTTGAATACATATTGGGAACACATCGTTTAAACATGGTTTATCGTATCGTTTTCTCGTTAGTTGTATATGTGGGGGCAACACAGGCACTTGATCTGGTATGGAACCTGTCGGATATAGCCAATGCGCTGATGGCAATTCCTAACCTGATTTGCCTGTTGCTGTTAAGCGGTGAGATCGCAAAGGATATGAAGGAGTTTCAGAAGGTTATTGAAATAGAAAAACAGGAGAAGACGGGATCCGATGCAGGAATATTTTAGACAAATCGGCTTAAAACGGATTATTTATACGATATTAGGAGTTGTTATACTCGGAATTGGAATTACCGGTCTCAGACTGTCCGGCTTTGGGACTGACCCGTATTCCTGTATGAATATAGGGCTGAGCAGTCATCTGCCAATCAGTTATGGAACCCTGCAGATGATTGAGAATGTTTTACTCTTTATTCCTATCATTATTTTTTATCCAAGAAGCTTTGGGCTGGGAGCACTTTTCAATATGCTGTGTCTTGGTTATATTGTAGATTTCTGTATGTGGCTGTGTAGTCTTGTGGGGGTTACTGTAGAAGCAGTGGCAGGGTATATAGCAATGCGGATTTTGCTGTTGTTAGTTGGTCTTTTAGTCTTCTGCTTTGGTGTGGCGCTGTATATGCATTGTGATTTGGGAATTGCCCCCTATGATATGATAGGGCAGATTATCGATGACCGAACCCACGGAAGATATCCCTTTAAATGGGCAAGAGTTACGACGGATTTGCTGTGCATGGTGATTGGTTTTGTGTCGGGAGGAACGGTTGGAATTGCTACCGTTGTCGTAGCATTCTTCACCGGACCTGTTGTAAGCTGGTTTAGGGAGCACATTGCCAGTCGGCTGCTAGAGGTGCCAAAGGTGCCGCAGTAGTAGTAAACTGTATTCATATATACAAAAAGAACCTCTACTTAGAGGTTCTTTTTGTAATGGGGATGTTCTATTCCTTGCCGTTCCAGCAGTAGGTGCACAATCGTTCCTCGGGAATACCGACAGCCTGTAATAAATCATCCAGACGGTTATAGCGAAGTGTGGTAAAATTGAGTTCCCTGCGTATCTCCTCAACCATCTGGTCATATTTTGGAGATTCCGGATCGGTATAGGCTTGTAATGTCTCGTCAGAAACATCTTCTGTGCCTTCCAGCTTTGCAATCACCCGCCTTGTGATTAAATCCATCTCAGAGGAGGAGCGGGAGAAATTCAAATATTTACATGCATATACCAATGGCGGACAGGCAGGACGGATATGAACCTCCTTTGCCCCGCTCTGGTAAAGGAATTCTGTGGTTTCTCTTAACTGTGTTCCTCGTACTATTGAGTCATCAATCAGTAGAAGACTTTTATCCTTAATCAGGTCATGAACGGCAATCAGCTTCATTTTGGCAATGAGATTGCGCTTGCTCTGGATCGTTGGCATAAATGACCTCGGCCATGTAGGTGTATATTTAATAAAAGGTCTCGAAAAGGGAATTCCGGATGCATTTGAATAACCTACAGCATGGGCGGTTCCTGAATCCGGTACACCGGCTACGATATCAGGTTTTACATTATCTCTTTTTGCCAGACTCGAGCCGCAGTTATAGCGCATTTGCTCGACACTGACTCCTTCATAGGAGCTGGAAGGATAGCCGTAATATACCCACAAAAATGTGCAGATTTTCATGTCTTTTCCCGGAGGAACAAGAGTTTTAACTCCCTCCTGAGTAACAATAACAATTTCTCCCGGACCCAGCTCCCGCATATCTTCAAAACCCAGATTGCGATAGGCAAAGTCCTCAAAGGTGAGGCAGTAGGCATCTTCCTTTTTGCCGATTACCATAGGGGTTCGTCCGTATTTATCCCTCGCTGCATAGATACCCTTCGGAGTCATGACCATCATGGTCAGTGAGCCTTCAATAATATCGAGAGCATAATGAATACCGTCAATGATATTTTCCTTCTGGTTAATAATTGCAGCAACCAATTCGGTAGGGTTGATATCCCCGCCGCTCATCTCTAAGAAATGGGAATTGCCATTGTTGAAAATGGTGTTGACAATCTCATCGGTATTGTTAATTTTGCTGACTGTGGTGATCGCATAGGTTCCATGGTGGGAACGTACGATTAATGGCTGTGGTTCATAATCAGAAATACAACCAATGCCCATATAGCCTTGCATTTCCTGTACATCTTTGTCAAATTTGGTACGGAAGGGGGCATTTTCAATATTATGGATAGAACGGTCAAATCCCTTTTTGCCATATACGGCAAGACCTCCCCGTCTGGTGCCTAAATGGGAATGATAGTCCGTTCCAAAAAATAGATCAAACATACAATCTTCCTGTGCAACAACTCCAAAAAATCCACCCATGATGTTCTCCTCGTTTCATTATTTTTACTTAGGTAATGGTGAAGTATGACCCGGTATTCATATAGAGTGCCGGGAAAACTATGTTTCATATGTACCGTTAAAAGTATAACAAGCATTTGCATAACTGGCAAGACAAAATCCATGTTTTTTCGGTTATGAATTTGGAAACTATACACTGTGTACTGCTTTCACAAATTCCATTATTTTTTTACGGCTTTTTCCTATGCCATTATCATTTTCTACTCCGGAGCTGGTGTCGGCTCCCCAAAGCCCGGTAGCCTTTAGGGCGGCGGCGACATTTTCGGGAGTCAGACCGCCGGCAAGGAGAGCGGGTTTTGTATCAAGAGGAATATTCTTTAGCAGTGACCAGTCGAAGGTTTTTCCTTCTCCCGGAGCCTGAGCATCAAAGATATATCCGATTACCCTGTCGTTTTTTTGAAAACGCTCATACTGTGACAGGTCGCTTACATTAAAGGCCTTAATGATTGGAATAGAAATGCTGTCTAACAGTGCGTCACTGATATTACCGTGAATTTGTACAATGCGAAAACCGGTTTGTTCGATAATGTGAAGCTGTTCGGCTGTCGGACAGACGGTTACTGCAACGGGGAGGATACCGGAATCCAGTTCTTTGATAATGGAGCTGGCCTTCTGGGGTGATATATTACGCTTGCTCTGCGGAAAAAACTGGACAAAGCCTGCGTAGTCTGTCCGGGCTTCGTTTAGATATTCTGCTTCTTCTATTTCTGTAATACCACAGATTTTAACCTTTTTCATGATTGATACCTCTTTAATATTGATTTTTACCAGGAACTCAGAGGAGTTTATAAGTAATATATTTAGTATAGCCATAAAGATATATTTTGGCAAATGCTAAATTAAGTTGTCTGGAACGGTTTGGACTTAAGAGTACTTTTTACGGGTTGACCAAGCGGACGCTCCAGATTTGATAAAATTGTTTCCAAACGGGGCACGCGTGTGCTTAGTTGCGTTCGTAACGGTACATAAGGCTGCAAAAAACGCAGCCTAAGTACCGACGGACGCAAATAGCCCCTATTGGAAATCAATTTTATCAAATCTGAAGCTGTTAACTGGTTAATCTGTGAAAAGCAACAAATTAAGGAGAGACATTTAAAAAATTCTTTGTTGTTTTATTAAAAAGAACATGTTATAATCAAACGATATAGTACATCTAAGGAGAATGTTAAGATATAAATATATTAAGGGGAGGATTACATAGGATATGAAGAAAGGCTTTAAAATTACGGCTAAGATTATTATGATGGTTTTGTTTCCGCTTATGTTCATCAGTGTGACGGGAATTATCATGGCAGGCAGCAATCAGGAGGATACCGCTTATAGATTGGTTGAGGAGAAGCTTGGGGCGGTGGCATGGAACGTGGACAGAATATATGACCTTTTTTCGGAAGGGGATTATAGTTACGATGGTGGAGTGTTAAAAAAGGGAGAACAGGTGTTGTCGGAGGATTACAGCCTTGTTGACCAGATTAAGCAGGACACCAATTTAGAGGTTACCTTGTTCTGGGGAAATGAAAGAGCGGTAACTACGGTAACGGATGAAAAGGGAAAACGTGCAATCGGTACAACGATTGATGCAGATTTTGCAAAGGATATTCTGAACGGTAAGGAAAAAAGCCATTTTGCTCAGGATATTGAGATTGCCGGAGCAGATTACTGCGGGTATTATATCCCAATGACTCAGGGGAATGGTGATGTTGTGGGACTTATCTTTACCGGACGTGCAAAGGAGGACGTGGAAAAGGATATTCGGAATAGTCAGACCCAAATGGCAGTGGGGATGGTTATTATTTTCGTTATCGCTTTGATTATTATTGTGTTCTTGGTCGGAAAAATTATTAAAGCCCTTAAAGCTACAATCAGCCGTTTGGACGATGTGGCATCAGGTAAGCTGGATTTTGAGATGCAGGAAAAAATGATGCAGCGGGCTGATGAGATTGGTGAGATGTCACATTCCATTCAGGGACTGATTAATGAATTTAAAGCTATATTGATTGACCTTTCCCGGAGTTCACAGAATTTGGAAAGCTTTTCTGAAGAGTTTAGCTCTTCCTTTGATTCGATTTCAGAGAATATTTCAAGTGTGAATGTTGCGATAGATGAGATTGCCAACGGAGCAACCTCGCAGGCGGGTGAGACAGCAGAGACTAATCGTGAGATTTCTAACATGGGTGATTCCATTGAAGAGGCAGCAGGGGATATTGAGGTACTTAATCAGAATTCTGTCAAAATGAAGGATTATTCTGAGCTGGCTGAGAAGACATTGAATGAGCTGGTGACCATTTCAGAGCAGACAAGCCGCGCAATTGATGAAGTTAAGGAGCAGACGAATCTGACCAACGAATCTGCCCAGGCAATACAGAATGCAACAGATATGATCACCAGTGTTGCGGCTCAGACCAATATGCTGTCTTTGAATGCCAGCATTGAAGCGGCAAGAGCCGGTGAGAATGGAAAGGGGTTTGCAGTAGTTGCAGATGAGATAAGGAATCTTTCCGAGCAGTCGAGACATTCTGCCGAGGAGATTTCTGCAATCGTGGCAGAGCTTATTCGTAATTCCAATACCAGTGTGGTGACGATGAATCGTGTATCTGGCAGTGTGCAGGAGCAGAACGACAAGTTGGGAAATACAAAGGAGATGTTTGTATCATTGAATAATGAGATTGCATCAGTTTCCGACGGTGTAGAGCGTATCCGACACAGCATGGAGGCATTAGGGGAGATGAAGGACACTGTTATGATGGGTGTGGAGCAGTTGGCGGCTATCGCAGAGGAAAATGCTGCATCTACAGAGGAGACATCCGCAGCGATGATTGAGCTTCATAACATTGTACAGCAGTGTCATGGACAGACAAAGGATTTGGTTCAGATTTCTCTTGAACTGAATGAGCATACAAAACGGTTTTCTTTATAGAGTAAAAAGTGAGAGTGTTTACATGACTGAATTATCATATGACGGCAATTTGGCTTTGGCAGAAACAACGGTGTCCTCGGAGGAGGGCACCGTAAAATATCCGGAATTTACCAAGGAAATGAAGGCAACACATACAATATTAATACCTAATGCGCTTCCGGTTCATTTTAGCTTGATGGGCTCCGTATTCCGGGAAAATGGATATAAGGTTGATTTTTTGAACTATTCGGGACAGGAAATTATTGATACCGGATTAAAATATGTGCATAATGATGCCTGTTATCCGGCAATTATTGTGATAGGGCAGTTGATTTATGCGTTGGAATCAGGTGACTATGACCCTCATAAAACGGCACTGATGCTGTATCAGACCGGTGGAGGATGTCGTGCATCAAACTATGTGCATTTATTGAGAAAAGGATTAAAGGATGCAGGATATGAATATGTACCGGTAGTGTCCATTAACTTTGGTGGGATTGAGAAGAACAGTGGTTTTAAGGTGACTGCTCCGATGTTTTTAAAGGGATTGATTACCTGGCTGTACGGAGATTATATGATGCTTTTGCGCAATCAGGTCCTACCCTATGAGAAAGAGCCGGGTACCTGCAAGGCGATAATGGAGCGCTGGACAGAGAAATTAACGACACAGATACGTTATAACAGAGGGATTTCCAGAAGGGCAATCCGCAAGAATTTTATCGCCATCGCAGAGGAGTTTAGCAAAGTTCCGATGAACAGGGTGAAGAAACCGAAGGTCGGAATTGTCGGAGAAATCTATGTAAAATATGCAGATTTTGGCAATAACCACCTGCAGGATTATCTGGTGGAGCAGGGCGCAGAGATTATGGTTCCGGGTATTATAGGATTTGCTCTTTACAGTCTTAACATTGGTATGGAAAATTATAATCTCTATGGTGAAAAAAGCGGAGTATTTTTTAGCAGGCTGGCAGTGAAATATGTGGAGCTGCTTGAGGAGATTATGCTGTCGGTCCTCAAGGATTATCCGCAGTTTCAGGCACCAATTCCATTTAAAAGTCTGAAGAAACTGGGGGAGCATAACATTAATCGTGGTGTCTGTATGGGTGAGGGATGGCTGTTGACAGCCGAGATGGCAGAGCTGATTGAAAAGGGGTACAAAAATATTGTGTGTGTACAGCCATTTGGCTGTCTGCCAAATCATATTGTCGGTAAGGGAATGATTCGCCGGTTGAATGGGAAGTATAGTGATGCTAATATTTGTGCTATTGACTATGATCCGGGGGCAACAAAAGTCAATCAGGAAAATCGTATTAAGCTGATGCTGGCGATTGCTAATGAAAAGCTGCAGCAGGTGTGAGCCGGTATATGGCTACCTGGCCTGCTGTACAGAGAAAGGCTGTAGGTATAAAGTAAGAATAGGATATAGGATAGGAATGGAGCATCGACTTTTGTTGATGCTAATCCTTTTTATATGGAAGGTACGGGAAATATGGAACGAGTAATGGATATTCCAGAGAACTTGAGAGATAAGTGGGAAGGTCTTAAACAATATTTGAAGGAATTTGACAGCGTGGCAGTGGCATTTTCCGGTGGAGTCGATTCAACCTTTTTATTAAAAGTAGCTCATGAGGTGTTAGGGGACAGAGCGGTAGCAGTAACCGTTCAGTCCTGTTTTTTTCCGGAGAGGGAAATGGACGAAACCCGGCTGTTTTGTCAGCGTGAAGGAATCCGCCAGTTAATCTGCGAGTCGAACGGACTGGAGATAGAAGGTTTGGCAGAAAATCCGAAGAACCGCTGTTATCTTTGTAAGAAAAATTTATTAGAAAAAATGTGGCAGGCTGCCCGTCATGAGAATATCCATTGTCTTGTTGAAGGGTCAAATACAGATGATATGAAGGATTATCGACCGGGAATGCAGGCCGTGTCAGAGCAGCAGGTGAGAAGTCCTTTGAGGGAGATGAATCTCAGTAAGGAAGAGATTCGCATTCTTTCAAGAGCGCTTTTACTGCCTACATGGGAAAAGCCGTCTTTTGCCTGTCTTGCTTCAAGGTTCGTCTATGGAGAGAGGATTACCGAAGAGAAGCTGGCTATGGTCGAAAAAGCCGAACAACTGCTATCGGAATGTGGATTTCGTCAGATGCGGGTACGCATTCATGGTATGTCGGCACGTATAGAGGTTCCGGCAACGGAACTGAAAAGGCTGGTACAGAAAGATATTCGGGAGAGGATTGTCTCAGAATTTAAGGAATATGGATTTAATTATGTCAGTGTAGATTTACAGGGTTATCGGACCGGAAGCATGAATGAAGTGGTAATGTCAGATACCGTGTCGGATGGATAAGCAGTTATGAGCAGTAGGCGATCGTTGTTAAGATGAAAAGTATGTCCGATAGATAAACGTATATTGATAAGCAGAAGATGGAGGAGCAAGATGAGAAAAGGTATGGATTTAGATATGACACAAGGTAAGCCGATGAGACTTATTTTGTTATTCTCCCTGCCGATTTTATTTGGCAATATCTTTCAACAATTATATAATGTAATTGACACAGCGGTGGTGGGAAATGTGCTGGGAGATAATGCACTGGCAGCAGTGGGTGCCTCCAGTCCTTTTTTCGCTATGGTGACGGTAATTGCCACCGGCTCTACCAATGGATTTTCTATCATTTTGGCGAGGTATTATGGTGCTAAGGATAGCGACAGCCTCAAAAAGGCATTGTTTATGACGTATGTGTTTTCAGCGTTGCTGTCAGTTATCCTGACTGTGGCAGCTCTTATCGGAATCAGACCGTTGATGCGGCTTTTGGGGACACCGGATTCGATAATGACGGATTGTGTCAGCTATCTTAGGATTGCTTTAGGCGGGCTGGCAGTGACTATCTGTTACAATATGTTTGCCGGTGTTATGCGTGCTATTGGCAATAGTGTTATGCCGTTGGTGTTTCTGATTATCGCTTCTGTTATTAATGTGGTTCTGGATTTCTGGTTTGTTGCCGGTCTGAGGATGGGGGTGGGCGGTGCCGCCTTGGCGACGGTGATTGCCCAACTGGTTTCCGTGGTTGCCTGTATCTGGTATATGGCAGTAAGGTGCAGGGATTTACACATTACGAGAGAGCATATGGTTTTTGAGAAAAAGATTGCAATGGATTTGGTGTCTACTGCATTTTCAATGGCGTTGATGCTGTTGGTAGTGTCCATTGGCAATGTGGCACTGCAAAGTTCGGTCAATAGTTTTAATGAAGAGGTTATTGCCGCTCACACAGTAGCACGGAAAATACTTGATCTGTTTCTTGTGGTATTTAGCACGGTGTCTGTCACTGCATCTACTTTTGCCAGTCAGAATTACGGGGCAGGAAGGATTGACCGTATTAAGACCGGAATATTGGACAGTTTGCTTCTGGGGTATGTGTGGAGTACATTTGGAATATTGGTTGCATTTTTGGCAGGACCTTTTCTTGCTAGAGGACTGACCGGTTCGACTAATCCGGTGGTTATTGATACAGCGGTGAAGTACATACGAATTAATTTTCCGTTCTTTTATTGTCTTGTTCCATTGTTGGTTTTACGTTCCTCCTTGCAGGGGCTGAATCGAAAAATAGTACCGATTATCGGGAGTGCTATTGAATTGATTGGGAAGTTTGTAGTGGTTGCTTATCTGGCACCAAAGCTGGGATATCTTGGTGTGTGTATCTCAGAGCCGATTATCTGGACTGTGTGTATGTGTCTGGTAAGTTGGGATTTCATCGCTCATGTGCTTCACGGCAGTGTGCTGAAGATGGGGAATGGAACAGATTGATAGCGCCCATGCTCTGCAGATGGTTAAAGCGGACGGGTGCGTTGAGCAGTAAAGCTCAGTATTTTTAAATTATTTTACTTTGGTTATAGAAAAATAACATAATAAATGATATACTATGTTTTGAAATGCGACAAATTGTGAGAAAAAGTCGAATAACTTATTCGAGATGAAAGGATAGGAAAGAATATGGAACAAATTGCGATTATTACGGATTCCTGTGCCGATGTACCGGAGGAATGGAGAGAGAAGTATAAAATACACGTGCTGCCGATGGTGATTACCTGTCAGGATGGCGAGTACAAGGATGGTGTTACGATTGGTGCTGAGGATATTTATGAGCGGCTGAAAACAGAGCTGCCGAAGACCAGTACTCCTACCGGAGAGGATATGGAAAAGCTTTTTGATGAGCTTAAGGGACAAGGCATAGAGAAGGTTATTGCGATCATGTTATCTGGAGGGCTTTCGGGGACAGTGAATCATATGCGGCTGGCTGCAGAGGAGGCTGGACTTGAGACCTGTATTGTGGATTCAAAATCTGCCAGTATAGGCTGTGGTGCGATTGTTTTGCAGACGGCAATATGGGCAGAAGATGGAATGCCTTATGCCGAGCTTTGTGAAGGTGTAAAGCGTTTGTGTGCAAATACAACGGTATTCTTTTCTATCGATACTCTGGAATACCTGCAAAAGGGAGGTCGAATCGGAAAGGCTACAGCCATAGTGGGAACAGCGCTTAGCATTAAGCCTATTCTATCCTTTGATGAGGACGGAGAAATTTATACTCCGGCAAAGGTTCATGGGCATAAAATGGTGGAAAAGAAGCTGTTATCACTGGTGGAGGAAAAGATAAACGATCCAACATATCAAGGTAAACGTTATAATATTGTGGTGGCAGATGGCGGCGCACCGGAGGAGAGGGATAAGCTGGAAGATAAAATGAAAAAAATGTTTCCGGATTATCAGCATTTGTTCTGTGCAAGGATTGGAGCTGCGCTGAGTACCTATCTGGGTGATGGTCTGCTGGGAGCAGGTGTACAGTTTATTGATTAAGTAGATTGTATAAGCTGAATGAGGTAACGAAATGACAGATTATATAGATATTGAAGATTTACATATTCGGGTGGAACTGCGCAGAGGTGATCGAAGGACGCTTTCTGTTACGGTCACCGATAAAGGGGAGCTTTTAGTTAAGGCTCCTCTAGCTATGTCAGAGGACAGGATTAGACGATTTTTAAATCAGAAGAAATTTTGGATTTATAAGCAGGTAAAGCATCAAATGGAGAGCATGGAAAAACGGGTGAATCGTAGTGAGGAAGAGATTGGAAGGCTGAAGAAACAGGCGAGAATAGCTTTGACGGCACGGACGGACTACTATGCAGAGCTTTTACAGGTGAAGTATCAAAAAATACGGATTGGAAGTCAGCGGACAAGGTGGGGAAGCTGTAGCAGCAAAGGGACCATTTCCTATAACTGGCATTTAGTATTGATGCCGGAGATTATTTTGGATTATGTGGTGGTGCATGAACTCTGTCATCTGATTGAGATGAACCATTCGCCACAGTTTTGGGACAGAGTAGAGAAAATTCTGCCGGATTACAGAGACAGAAGAGCATGGTTAAAAAAGCATGGAGATGAATATTTATAGAGTGGAGAAAACGCACAGATTGACGGTTAATGGCATATACTGATTATGAGTAAATCAGGAGTGCGGTTATGGAACCGACAATTATTATAGATGCAGGACATGGGGGATATGATAACGGGGCCTCTTATGAAGGACGAAGAGAAAAGGATGATAATCTAAAGCTGGCATTGGCTGTGGGGGAAATTTTGGAGCGGGATGGATTTCCTGTTGTTTATACCAGGACAACAGATGTATATCAGCGGCCTATTGACAAGGCGAGGATTGCAAATGAAAGTGGTGGGGATTACTTTGTCTCTTTCCATAGAAATGCAAGTCCGAATGCTAATACCTATAGCGGTGTACAGACTCTGGTATACAATGATTCCGGTGTGCCAGCGGAGCTGGCAAGGAATATCAACGAACAGATGGTTCAAGTGGGATTTAATGATTTAGGCGTACCGGTTCGGCCTGATTTGGTGGTTCTTAGAAGAACGGATATGCCTGCTGTTTTGATTGAGGCGGGATTTCTTAACACAGATGCAGATAATGTGACATTTGACCAGAACTTTGATGAGTTGGCGGCAGCAATCGCCAGAGGAATTGAGCAGACTGTCGGAACAGGAAGTAGTAGCGGTACAAAGAGTTTTGGTGTGCAGGTAGGACTTTACCGCAGGTATGAAAATGCGCAGTATGCCCTAAATGAATTGTTAAACAAGGGATACAACGGGCAGATTCGCGAGTGGGGACAGTATTATGCAGTAATTGCAGGACAGGAGCCAAGTATTGAAGCTGCAAGGAATCTGGAGCGGCGGCTGGCGGCGCAGGGGTATGATACGCTGGTGGTGAATCTGTAGTCTTCCAAAAGCTGGAATTATGATGAAAGTTTTATTAAAAATTTTGAAAAATAGATAGATTTCCTGATACTTTGTGCTATACTTAGTTATAGAAAACAGAAATGGAAAGAGAAAATCATGAATATACGAGAGATTATTTTTAGCCTGAGAGCCGCTATGGAAAAAGAACCGTTTTGGAATTCATGGCTGTTATATTTAATATACATTGTTGTTGTCAGTATATTTTGCATTTTGCTGGCACAGGTGTCTCATGGCAGTAAGCTGCGCATATGGTATTACAGGCTGACACATGATGAGGTAATCAGCAAGGGAATTCAACATTCTGCGAATCCTATCGATTCGCAGAATGGAGTGTTTCTGACCTATTACCGTTATCAGAGCTTTGGTGCAAGTGACCCTGAAGAGATAGATGTCAATGCACCGATGGTTGCAATCACCTTTGATGACGGACCCAATCCCGAGTCTACCCAGCGCATTTTGGATGTGTTAGGGAGCAATTATTCCCGGGCAACATTTTTTGTGGTGGGAACAAATGCAGAGAAATATCCGGAAATGTTACAGGCTATTGCTTCGTCAGGCTGTGAGATTGGCAATCATACATACAACCATGTGAGGTTGACGGATTTAAGTGAGCAGGATGTTGAAGAACAGATTGATAAGGTGAATCGGGCAGTTCAAAAGGCCACAGGCAGCGATACAACGGTGATTCGCCCGCCTTACGGAGCATATGATGACAATTTGCTTTCCAGACTGCAGGAACCGGTTGTTTTGTGGGACTTAGATACAGAGGATTGGGACAGCCGTAATGCCCAGACAATTGTAGAGAATGTGCTTTCTAAGATTAAGGACGGTGACATTGTCTTGATGCATGATATTTATGAGTCCACTGCTGAAGCCATTGAGATATTAGTTCCTAGACTGAAGGAACAGGGATATCAGATTGTGACAGTCAGTGAGATGGCAAGGTATAAAGGAAAAGAATTGGAACTTCATAAGGCCTATGGTGTGATTGATGGCGGTGAATAGTGGACAAGGGTAGAAAATGCAGGCTGCGTTGAGGGTTAAAGCTGCCGATAGGATTATTGTCTGGATGTGTGGCATAAGGTTGACAATTTGGCGTGTATTCTTTACAATTAATTAGATATTTTATGTGGAATTTGGACAGCACAGACAAGGAAGCAGAGAAGGCTGGTGAAGCGGTATGGTTCAGGAAGAAAAAGTAAAGTTAATGAGCAGAATTGCTATATATGAGAAGCATGAAGGAAGGACAGAGATTCCGATGAATACTTTTTATAAAGCGGATTATGTCAGACTCAATGCGCTAAAGGCGATCGTGTCAGCTACGATAGTGTATATTTTAGTAGCTGCGCTGGTGGCAGTTTATCAGGTGGAATACATTCTGGCAAATATATTGAAGGTGGATTATAAAAAGCTTCTTACTGTTCTTTTGCTGGTCTATGCAGTATGGGTTTTTCTGTATTGGCTGATTGCAAGAATTCTTTATGCTAAGCGTTATGAAGATGCAAGGTCGAATATCATCATATACAACCATCGTTTAAAAAAGATTCAGGAAAACACTGAAAAAGAGGTTGTAAAGACAAAGAGAGGGGTGGTAGTTGGTGACGACTTTATTGACTTTTAGGGATAATATAAAGGCATTCTGCAGCCGTTATGACTATGTTGTGACTCCGCTGGTCAAGTTTATGGCAGCTATGATGATTTTTTTATCAATTAATGGAAAAATGGGATATATGGAGGCATTGAATAATATACTAGTAGTGGTACTGCTTTCTGCTATTTGTGCATTTCTTCCATTGGAGTTAATGGCAGGGATAGGTGGAATAATGCTGTTGTTTCATTCCTTTAAGGTATCCCTTGATGTGGCTGCAGTCGGACTGGCTTTAGTTTTGATTTTTTATTGTGGATATATGCGTTTCGCTCCTAAGACCGGTGTAATCGTGTTTTTGGTGCCGTTGTTTTATACGGGACAACTTCTGTATGCAATGCCGATTGTTCTAGGATTTCTGAT
Source organism: uncultured Clostridium sp. (assembly GCA_947178475.1). Classification (GTDB taxonomy): domain Bacteria; phylum Bacillota; class Clostridia; order Lachnospirales; family Lachnospiraceae; genus CAG-590. The sequence goes on from CAMWYM010000001.1 coordinate 55,444, forward strand.
AGGACCGGCTGCGATTATACCAATGGCTTTTGGTCTCATTCTCTGCAATTATCAGGAACAGCTGGGACAGCTTGTAAATGTTCTTGCAGCCTCCGCGGAGGAGGATGAAGCGGTACAGGGGTATCAATATGTTTTATCGGCACTGATTAGTAATAAAATGCTGTTGCTGACAATAATTATTTTTGCCTGTATAATATTGATAACTTATGTGCTTTACAGGGCCTCTTTCCCCTATTCCCGGATTGTTGCATTTTGCGTAGGTGGGTTTACAAATGTTGTTTTGTTTTTAATGGGAAGTGTTATACTACTTATAGAGGTAGAAATTCCCCACATTCTGGTTGGAAGTGTTTTGGGAATTGTGATTTCCATTGCATTACAGTTTTGTAAGGGCATTGTAGACTATCAGGGGACAGAGCTGCTGCAGTTTGAGGACGATGAATACTATTATTATGTTAAAGCGGTTCCCAAGCTGTCTGTTGCGGAATCCAACAAGAATGTGAAGCGTATTAATTCCAAAATACATAATTAGATGGAGATGGGATAGTGTTAGAACAGATTAGAAACTATGTGGGAACCTATTTTGACTGGTTCTATATTCCGAGAGTGACAATTACAGATGTGATTGAAATTATCATTATTGCGATTTTGATATATTATATCATGGACTGGTTTAAGAAAACTCGTGCGTGGATGCTGATAAAAGGTATTCTGGTTCTCTTGGTTTTTACCGGTTTGGCAACCATATTTCAATTTAACACCATTTTATGGATATTTAAGAACACAATCAGTGTGGGTGTCATTGCAATAATCATTATTTTCCAGCCGGAATTCCGTAGAGCATTGGAACAACTGGGAAGAAGGAAATTTTTATCCGGGTTGTTCAGTACTGACGGTACAAAAAATGGGATGAGGTTGGAAAAGAAGGTATTAAATGAGATAGCAAAAGCTTCGTACGCCATGGGTGAGGTAAAGACAGGGGCTCTGATTGTAATTGAGCAGGATACCAGTCTCGGTGATTATGAGAGAACGGGAATCAATATTGATGCCATTGTCACCAGTCAGCTATTGATTAATATTTTTGAGCATAATACGCCTTTACATGATGGTGCTGTTTTGATCCGGAATAACCGGATTGTCAGTGCAACCTGTTATCTGCCGTTGTCAGATAATATGGATATTAACAAGGCATTAGGAACCAGACATCGTGCAGCGATCGGTGTCAGTGAGGTGTCGGACAGTATTACCGTAATCGTGTCGGAGGAAACTGGTGCAGTTTCGCTGGCATATAGTGGTGAAATCTACCGTAATCTGCCTAGAGAACAGTTTGCAGGGCTGGTAGAGGATCTCAGCAAAAAAGAGACGATTGCAAAGAAAATGAAATGGTGGAAAGGACATGGTAAACATGAAAAAGCGAATTCTTAATCATTTCGGCTTGAAAGTGCTTTCTCTGATCATTGCTATTGTGGTCTGGGTGATTGTGGCAAATGTCGATGATTACAAGACGACCAAGCAGATTTCGGGTATTACGATAGAGTTTGTCAATGGCAATGCAATTACGGAAAAGAATAAGGTGTATGAGGTTCCGGATGGGACTACCATTGATATTATTGTTAAGGGTAGGCGAAGTGTTGTGGAGAAACTGACAAACGAAGATTTCAAGGCAGTCGCCGATTTGTCTAAAATGTCTGTAACCAATGCAGTTGCGGTGGAGGTAACAGCAATTAGCAGCTATATAGCGAGAGATTTGACGATATCTTATACCAACAATGCAGTGAATGTCGCGGTGGAAAATAAGATTGAAAAGCAGCTTCCGATTACCGTGCGAGCAGCTTCGGATGTGGCAGACGGATATGCAATACGGAGTAAGTCAGCAACGCCGAATCTAATTACGGTAAAGGGTGCGGAGAGTGTTGTCAATAATATTGAAGAAGTGGTTGTGGATGTGGAAACGGCAGGAGCTAATCATAACCTGACAGCTAATGCGCAGCCTGTTTTTCTGGATAGCAGTGGAAACGTGATTGATTCAACTAAGTTCGAGTATGATGTTACCGATGTTGCTGTGACTGTTGAAATTATGCAGACGAAGCAGTTGGCGGTTAAGGTGAAAACAACAGGAGAGCCACGTGAGGGATATACCATTGCAAGCATTGATTATCAGCCAACCACCATTTTAGTAGTGGGAGAGGCTGAAGATTTGGCAAAGGTAGATGAAATTGTCATTGATGATGTGGATGTGACGCAGTGCAACAAAGATTATGAGACTGCTGTTATCATATCCGATTATCTTCCGAGTGGAATTGCCTTGGCTGAAAGTGTGGAAGAAATAATGATTAAGGTGATGATCGAACGGGTGGTAGAACGGACATTGACTCTTAATCCCGATGATATTAATATTGTCGGTAAGGAGCAGGGTTATCAGTATTCTATCATAGCCGGTGAGACTCCGGGATATGTCATTTCTGCCCGGGGATTGAAGGAGGATGTAGAAGGTCTGAAGATAACCAATCTGATTCCGAGTATTGATGTAAGCGGATACAGACCGGGAACCTATACCTTCACTGTGAGTATGAGAGATATTAAAGGAATCGAGATATTAGAAGAGATAACGGTAGAGGTAGAGATAGTTGCAGTGGAGCTGGAAGAGGGGGAAGAGTAATTGACAAACCGTATCGGGCAAAGGGCGGAGATTGTCTGATACGAAGTATAGGAGGGGTAATATGGTATCACGGAGTTTTGTGGTTACCGAGCCTTTGGGATTGCATTTACGTCCGGCAGGAAAGCTGTGTGAGGTAAGCCTTAAGTATCAGTCAAGGGTACAGATGAAGAAGGGAGACTACATGGCAAATGCCAAGAGTGTGTTGGGAATACTTGCGGCACGGGTACAGCACGGGGACGAAATTGAGATTATCTGCGACGGAGCAGACGAGGAGGAGGCTCTGTCAGCAGTGATAGAATTTATGCAGGAAAGCTTGGGAGACCAATAGCATAGATATTGATAATATTGTACAATCGGGGGGTTGAAAATAGGGAGTTTTGCAATTGCCTAATAGTAGGCAGGTGTAGAAAGGAGAAAGCAGTATGCTGCATGAGGAATCAAGGGAGAAAATTCAAAAGCTGAAGAAGATTGTAGAAGAAAGTGACAACATTGTGTTTTTTGGTGGTGCCGGAGTGTCTACTGAGAGTGGGATTCCGGATTTTCGGAGTGTGGACGGTCTGTATAATCAGCAATATAAGTATCCGCCAGAGGTTATGGTAAGCCATAGCTTTTATGTCAGTCACCCGGAAGAATTTTTTGATTTTTACAAAAAGAAAATGATTGCACTTGAGGCAAAGCCTAATGCAGCCCACTTGAAGTTAGCCGATTTGGAAAAACAGGGGAAAGTGAAAGCGGTAATTACCCAGAATATTGACGGATTGCATTATGCGGCGGGCAGTAAAGAGGTGCTGGAGTTGCACGGAAGCGTACACCGGAATTATTGCGAGTCCTGTAGAAAATCTTATCCGGTACAGTATATTGTAGATGCTGTAGGAGTGCCTAAATGTGAGTGTGGAGCAACGGTTAAGCCAGATGTTGTATTGTATGAGGAGGGGTTGGATCCTGTGACAATGCAGAAGACTGTCCAATATATCCGTAATGCAGAGGTGTTGATTATTGGTGGGACATCGCTGGCAGTATATCCTGCAGCAGGATTTATTGATTATTTTAATGGTAAGCATTTAATTGTTATCAATATGGACGAAACGGCAAGAGATGTTCATGCTGATTTATTAATAAACGAACGGATTGGCGAGGTTTTTCAGCAGATATAGCAAATTAGGGGTGTACAAACACAATATATTGTATTATAATTTAGCTATAGGGAATCTGATGAGTAAAAGGAGAGATAACATGAATATCAATCTTGAGTACTATAAGATTTTCTATTATGTAGCCACCGAGCTTAGCATAACTGGTGCTGCAAAAAGGCTCTGTATATCACAGCCTGCCGTCTCCCAAGCTGTTAAACAGCTCGAGCAGGAATTAGGGGTAGAGCTTTTTACCAGATATGCCAAAGGTGTCAGTTTAACCCGCGCTGGAACTTTACTGTATTCCTATGTAAAGGATGGCTATGAGACAATTCTGACCGGGGAGAAGCAGCTTGCTAAGCTGATAAATCTGGAGTATGGCGAGGTACGGATTGGTGCCAGCGATATGACTCTTCAGTTTTATCTGTTACCCTATCTGGAACGGTTTCATCAGCTTTATCCTGAAATCAAGGTTACAGTTACAAATGCCCCGACGCCGCAGACCATTGACCACCTGTATCAGGGACGAATTGATTTTGGGGTCGTGACCAAACCCTTAGAGATTGATACACAGTTTGACGTTTTCCGAGTCCGAAGTATACAGGATGTGTTTGTGGCCGGGGGAAAGTTCCGGGAATTGAAGGGAAAGTGCTGGAGCTATCAGAAGCTTGCCGACCTTCCAATGATTTGTCTGGAAAGCAATACCAGTACCAGAAAATACGTAGATCACTACCTGATGCAGAAGGGGATAGCCGTTACGCCGGAGTTTGAATTGGCAACCAGTGATATGATTGTGCAATTTGCGCTACGGAATTTGGGAGTTGGTTGTGTTGTAGAGGACTTTGCGAGCAAACAGTTAGATAGCGGGGAGCTTTTTTTGTTAGAATTTGAAGAGCAGATTCCTAAACGGGATATGTGCCTGATTGTTGACCGGCGTTCCACAATGCCTGTTGCGGCTGCCAAATTAAAGGAATTGCTGGAGACAGATATAGAAGTGTACACAAAGGAGGATAACGATGGAACAGAATAATACATTTAAGCTGACGAATGAAGCGGGTGAAGAAATCACCTATGTAGGTTTGAGTGTGGTGGAGAATCCGGAGAATGGACAGCGCTATTTGATTTATACGGAGGCTGAAAATGCGAATGCAGTATCTGGTAAACAGGTGAATTTGTATGCCTGCATATATAGCAAGGAGAACGGGCAGATTGTATTAGACCCGCTGGAAACACAGAAGGAAAAAACCTTAATTAAGACATTTATTGAGAAAAATATTCACACTGCATAAGTGAAAGGATTCCGTTTCTTAGGTGGGACGGAATTTTCTTTTCTTACGGTGCATAAGTACAAGTTATATCAAATATTAGAAATATCAATTTTACTTATATGATAAAGAGGAGTATACTATCAATGTCGCGTTAAGTGAAATAATTGCAATATTTGGAGGATATATCTTTTGGCAGAAGGCTTTGCAATTATTAATTATATGAAGGAAGAGGGATAGATATATGGTTAATGCAGTCGTAGGGGCAAATTGGGGAGATGAAGGAAAAGGAAAAATTACGGATATGCTGAGCAGGGAAGCAGATATTATTGTCCGGTTTCAGGGTGGTGCAAATGCCGGTCACACGATAGTGAATAATTACGGCAAGTTTGCATTGCATACATTGCCGTCGGGTGTGTTTTATGATCATACGACAAATATTATCGGCAATGGCGTTGCTCTCAATATTCCTATTTTGGTTAAAGAAATTAAAGAGCTTGCAGATAGAGACGTTCCGTTACCGACAATTCTGGTGTCTGACCGGGCACAGATTGTAATGCCGTATCATATTTTGTTTGATGAATATGAGGAGGAGCGACTTGCAGGGAAGTCTTTCGGGTCAACGAAATCCGGTATTGCACCGTTTTATTCTGATAAATATGCTAAGGTCGGTATTCAGGTGAACGAATTATTTGATGCAGATGCATTAAGAGAAAAATTGGAACGGGTTGTAGTCCAAAAGAATATATTGCTGGAGCATTTGTATCATAAACCAACACTGAAGGTGGACGAACTATTTGATACTATGATGGAATACAGGGATATGATAGAGCCATATGTATGCGATGTATCTGCATTTCTGTATCAGGCAATCCAGGAGGGAAGAAATATTTTGCTGGAGGGACAGCTTGGTTCGTTGAAGGATCCTGACCATGGAATTTATCCGATGGTTACTTCTTCCTCTACACTGGCGGCGTATGGTGCTATCGGTGCAGGAATTCCGCCATATGAGATTAAGAAGGTCATTACTGTTGTTAAAGCATATTCTTCTGCCGTAGGTGCTGGAGCTTTTGTCAGTGAGATTTTTGGTGAGGAAGCGGACGAGCTTAGACGCCGGGGTGGTGACGGTGGCGAGTATGGAGCTACAACGGGTCGCCCAAGAAGAATGGGCTGGTTTGACTGTGTGGCTTCTAAATATGGCTGCCGTATTCAGGGAACAACGGATATTGCATTTACTGTTCTTGATGTGCTGGGTTATTTGGACGAGATACCCGTCTGTGTAGGATATGATATTGACGGCGAGTTTACAACGGATTTTCCAACGACAGGAAGGCTTGAAAAGGCGAAACCAGTGCTTACTACGCTTCCAGGCTGGAAGAGTGATATCCGGGGAATTAGAGAATATGAAGAGCTTCCTGAAAACTGTAGAAAGTATATTGAGTTTATTGAGGAGCAGCTTGGTTTCCCGATTACTATGATTTCTAATGGTCCGGGAAGAGATGATATTATTTACCGGTGAGAGGATTGTATGTCCACATCATCAGGATATTGCCTGATGATGTGGATTTTTGTAAGCTACAGCGGATTGGAAGAATAGAATAATCAGGGGAAGTGATTTGTTATGGAACATACGGTGAAAAAAAACAAGGCCAACAGGATTGCAATGCGTTTCGTGGCCTGCGTTTTTATTCTGGTGGCAGTGCTTCGCTTTGCTGTTGTTGCCACAGGCGGAGAAAATAGAAATGTGATAGTTACTGCAGTCTTATGTGGCGGGTGCCTGATCTATGGGATTTATCTGCTGTGCCAGACCTTTAAGGCACAGGCCTATGATATCACCTATGTGTTTGGGGAAAAAACGATTACGCTGAAGACTTATCGGAGGGAAAGAACGATAGGCTATGATGAAATTACTGATTTGGGTTATGTAATACCAAACGAAAATATGGATTACGGTATTGTTCAGCTTTATATCGGTAAAGAGCAGTATGTCCTGCCCTTTTTGGGAAAGAGTCAGGTGGGAGAGGCATTGTATGGTATGTTGAAGATAAAGAGAGAAGAGGCAGAAGCAGGCAAGTCGGCAGGAGAGCAGACAGAGCAGGTATAAGACAAGGTCACACAGAAACCGGGAGATAAGGAATAGGGGGCAATTGCATGGGAGAGATAAAGGAGACAATTTTGGAATTGTTAAAGGCAAACACCGGATATGTTTCAGGTCAAGATATCTGCCGTAAGCTTGGAGTCTCTCGTACTGCTGTCTGGAAACAGGTAAAAGCGCTGAAGGAAGAGGGATATCAGATAGATTCTGTTAATAACAAGGGATACAAACTGCTGGAGGAACCAGATATCCTTGATGAAATGAGAATTCGCCGATGCTTGCAGACGAAGTGGCTGGGGCGCCATATAGTCTATGATGAGGAGATGGATTCTACTAATATTCGGGCAAAACGGGTGGGAGAAAATGATGCGGTGAACGGAACTCTTGTGGTGACAGAGCGGCAGACAGCAGGCCGCGGAAGGCGGGGAAAAAGCTGGGTGTCACCGGAGGGGAACTGTTATTTTTCTATTTTATTGAGACCGGATATACCGGCAGACTGCGCTTCCATGATTACGCTGATTACGGCAATGGGGCTGGTAAAGGCTATTCGTGAGGTGGGGCATTTGGAAACAATGATTAAGTGGCCCAATGATGTTATTGCAAACGGAAAGAAAATCTGCGGAGTTTTGACAGAGAGTAGTACGGACTTGGAATATATTAATTATGCTGTAGTAGGGATAGGAATTAATACGAACCAGATAGACTTTCCAAAGGAAATTCGGGAAATGGCATCTTCTATCCGGCAGGAAACCGGAGAAAAGATGGACCGTGCGAAGCTCCTTTGTGCTTTTTTAAAGGAATTTGAAGGATATTATGAGATTTTTTTGGAAAATCAGAATCTGTCTGCTCTTAAGGAGGAATATAATTCTTTGCTGGTGAATAGAGGCAAAGAGGTAAAGATAGTTGAGAAGGACAGAGAACGTATTTTATTGGCTATGGGAATAGATGACAGAGGTGGACTTATTGTAACGGATAATCAGGGAAATCAGGAGACCATTATCTCCGGTGAGGTTTCTGTTCGGGGGTTGTACGGTTATGTGTAGATGGTTATTTTCTGCTGTTATGGCATTTTAATTATAATAAGGCAACAGATATAATACTAACATTATGAAAAGTTTTTGTGTTATAATGCTAGTGACTTAATTTTGTTAAGCAAAATATTGGACATACTTTATAAAATGAGATGATTCGTTAATATTATAAAGCGAAACTGTTAAAAAACATTACAAAATTTAATTGAAATAGTGCAAACTTGAAAAAATTAAGTTTATTTACTATAATATGAACAGACAAGGGCGTCTAATGCGAAGAGAACATACGTCTAAGTGTGTTCTTTTTTTCGATTAAATTTATTAAGTATGGTGGTAGACCATTCTATCTTTAATGTAACAGACGCCAGTCGTAAAGACGTATCAAATTTTAAGGAGGATAAAGGAATGTCTTATGTTGATGAAGTGCTTGCACAAGTAAAGACAAAAAATGCAAGTGAGCCGGAATTTTTACAGGCAGTTGAGGAGGTTTTAAATTCTTTAAGACCAGTAATTGATGCAAATGAGGAGTTATATAGAAGAGAGGCAGTGTTAGAGCGGATCACAGAGCCTGACAGACAGCTTATGTTTAGAGTGCCTTGGGTAGATGACAAGGGACAGGTTCAGGTAAACAGGGGTTTCCGCGTACAGTTTAACAATGCTATTGGACCATATAAGGGTGGTTTGAGACTTCACCCGTCAGTTAATCTTGGAATTATCAAATTCTTAGGTTTTGAACAGATTTTTAAGAACTCATTAACCGGTCTGCCAATCGGAGGCGGTAAGGGTGGTTCTGACTTTGACCCGAAGGGCAAATCTGATAGAGAGATTATGGCATTTTGCCAGAGCTTTATGACAGAGCTTTGCAAATATATTGGTGCAGATACAGACGTACCAGCTGGAGATATCGGAACTGGTGCAAGAGAGATTGGTTATATGTTCGGACAGTACAAGAAAATTCGCAGCGTATTTGAGGGTGTGCTGACAGGTAAGGGATTGTCATATGGCGGTTCTTTGGCTAGAACAGAAGCGACAGGATATGGTCTGCTCTATCTGACAAAGGAAATGTTAAAATGCAATAACAATGACATTGCAGGCAAGACAGTTGTTGTATCCGGTGCAGGTAATGTTGCGATTTACGCTATTCAGAAGGCTCAGCAGATGGGTGCAAAGCCGGTGACCTGTTCTGATTCAACCGGTTGGATTTATGATTCAGAGGGTATTGATGTGGAACTGTTAAAGGAGGTTAAGGAGGTTAAGAGAGCCCGCCTGACCGAATATGCTGCTGCAAGACCAAGTGCCGAATACCATGAGGGTAAGGGTGTATGGAGCGTGAAGTGTGATGTTGCTCTTCCTTGTGCAACTCAGAACGAGCTTGACCTTGAGGATGCAAAGCAGTTAGTAGCAAACGGATGTATTGCAGTTGCTGAGGGTGCAAATATGCCTACAACCTTGGAGGCTACAAAGTATTTGCAGGATAATGGTGTACTGTTTGCTCCGGGTAAAGCAGCAAATGCTGGTGGTGTTGCAACATCTGCATTGGAAATGTCTCAGAATTCAGAGAGACTTTCATGGAGCTTTGAGGAGGTTGATTCTAAGCTGGAGGCAATTATGGTTAATATCTTCCATAGCTTGGATGATGCTGCTAAGCGTTACAATGTTCCGGGTGATTATGTTGCCGGTGCAAATATTTCAGGCTTTGAAAAGGTTGTAGAGGCTATGCTGGCTCAAGGAGTATGCTAAGCTGGGTCTATTAAATATAAGAAAGCTTGACTAAAAGAAAAAGGGGTTGCACACTAATTCACTTAGTGCGACAGCCCCTTTTTTATTCTTTTAACTCGAAGCCTTTCTCAATTCCCTGCACGGTGATAGGTTCCCGGACTGGTCACACCATTATAGATGTAATAACTCTCTGGTTCCTTATCGGTATTGGCATCTAGGTTCATCGTAAGTGCCTCTTCCATTGTAATCGTACAGGCATCAATAAAGTTCTGATTATCGATACTCTTATAAGTATAGCCTTCTCTATACTTTATACTATTGAGGATACTTGCTTTCCATGTCTGACTTTCTGAGTCATAGCGATACGTCATAAAACCACTCCAGACGCCAGTCTCAGTATCATATTGGCTTACCTTGTCCATGGTATTGTAATTATAATAGTAAGTATTCCCGTCATCAGGAAGCTTGATGCTTACATCTTTCATTATAATGGATGGTGACTCTGTCTTGACGGTATCCGCAAATTTGGCACCTGGATAATAATACTCCCATTTGTTAAAATATCTTCCGTCATACCACGCATTAGAAAAATGTCCGACTGAACCCCAGCCCTGTGAACCCTCACTGGTAGAGCCATCATCATACATAAATGTATAGCCGTCTGTACTGCCTCCAAATATCGAAGTAAGTAGAGTAAGCTTTACATAGCTTCCCTCTTTGCCAACAGTCTGTCGAACAGATGCCCATGTGAGCTTAGGCTGATCCGTGGGTTCTTCCGGAACTTCCATTGCGCCGTATTCTTGAATCATTGCTGAGACGTCCTTTAGGTTACGCTTCATGTAGGCATCAGCACTGGAGCCGTCAAATGAATACCAATACTTAATCTGATTAGCGTTGATTCCCTGTCCGCCGCCTGAACCCTGACCGCCATAGGATTTGGTTTCACCGTTGTAGGTTACATCTACAAGATAATGTGCCGAAGAAGACCACTTAACGGTCACTGTGCTGTCAAGCTTCTTAGCAACCGACATCATAATAGACGGAAAACCGATAGAATCATATTTCATTGGATACAGCGCTGATATGAGCATTGACTTGCTGTCAGTTCTGTAATATGGACTCTGAATATAGAAAATCTGGTCCACATGCGGTGAAGTTGAAAGTCCATAGTATGGTGCTGTTGTACTCTTTTTCTGCTCACCCAGCACGGCTACACCCTTGTAGAGACATTCACTGCTAAAACCACTCTCAATTCCCGATAGATTATCAAAATACGACTTGCTGCTGTCTCCGTAAGTTGAAATCAAATAATCCACAACATCCTTAAGCTCGGCAACCTGAACCGTGACTGTAGTATCCTTACAGTCATAGTCTTTTTGAATAGTTGTCTCACCTGTTGTTATATTGTAGACCGAATGTGTTCCGGTCACTTTTCTTAGCTGAAGCCTTAATTCTCCGCCATCCGTTGAGGATCCTGCTGCAATATATCCGCCCTTAACCCTCCTTGTTCCGCTATTCTCGTATATTACATCCGAAAAAACGGTATCAGTTGGAGTTATGCTTCCTGTCTTACCCTCATCCGCATATTTTGTTTTCTCATCCACAAACCGGAATGAGTCGGGGTCTGGATTATCTGTCTTGATGTAAAAATAAGAATTAAACGGTGCCATAAGCGGAATCACCTCATAGGAATATTTCTCCGCCTCTATCGTCTCTTTAATCTCCTCTACTTTGTCTTTGTTAACAGCAGTGTCTTCAAATGCACTATTATCTATGTTCTTAAGATTTTTGGCATTTTCAAGATTAATTTTTTTGAGATTTATGCAACCCTTAAAAGCCCTTTTTTCAATTGTTTCAAGCTTAGAATTCTTTGGTATCACTACCTCCGTCAGCTTCTTATTTCCTGCAAATGCCGACTCGCCAATCGTCTTTACAGCTTTTCCAATCGTAACCTTCTTAAGCTTCGTACATCCGGAAAATGCATTTTTCCCAATAGAGGTGACATTATCTCCAATTGTAACGGTGGTAATTTTCTTATTGCTCTTGAATGCATTTTTTGCTACAGCCGTTACCTTATAGGAATATGTACCCTTATTCTTCCCGCTCTTTGATTTGATTTTTACACTCTTTGGTATCACAACCTTCGTAAGCTTCTTGTTGGCATTTGCAGTTAATCCCACAACGGACACGGTACTCTTTTTCTTAGACACCAAAGTGACTTTATACACATAATTTCCCGAAGTGACCTTTGTTCCCTTCTTCACGTTCTTAACCGTGACCGTCTTCGTCGCTGCGTTCACGACAGGGGATTTTCCGATACCTAGAAAACTTCCCGCCAATATGACCAGAAGCAGAAAAACAGTTACCTTTTTAGAACAAATCCTTAAATTCCCCATATGTATAACCTCCTACACTTTTTATCTCCGTTGCATAGTCTATATGCTTATTATATCATAATGAAGTTCGCTGATGCTCGCGCAGGTCATTAACCTCCGCTTTGCTTCGGTTAATGACATTATATCATATTTTTTAGGACTGTCATTATCTTTTTCGATGCTTCCATTTCTTTCAAGTTACCTACCAGAAGCTATTGGATGAGGTTGTGTCAGAGGAATTTGGGGTATTGCATTATGGCGATGGCAATATTAATTATAGCAGGACACTAACATTAAAAGCAAAAATGAGGAAACTCAAACATGGTTGTCATTTTGTTATAATGATATATAATAAGGTTAATATCTCTCATAGGTATTATCGCCTATATTACAGAGGAAAACAGGGCAGATAAATGTTTATTAATAATTGGGAACTGCTGATAGAAAGCTTGATGGATAGATTTTTACATTTCTGATACAATTTCACAGCACTATTGATACTTTTGTCCGCTACAATAGCACATAGAAATAAGGGATAAAGGAGAGAATGTGCTATGTGTGGAATATGCGGATTCATTGGGGATACTGTGGAGAAGGAGCAGGTGCTAAAGCGTATGATGTGGGTAATCCGGCACCGTGGACCTGATGGGAGTGACGCTTATTTCTCCAGAAAGGCTGCCCTTGGATTTCAGCGGTTGAGTATTATTGATCTGGATCAGGGCATGCAACCCATGTATAATGAGACCGGAAGCAAAGTGCTGGTCTTTAACGGTGAGATTTATAATTATCAGGCACTGCGGGAGGAATTGATTCAAAGAAAACATCTATTCAAAAGTCTGTCCGATTCGGAGGTGCTGCTCCACGGATATGAAGAGTACGGTACCGGACTGATTGAGAAACTTCGTGGGATGTTCAGTTTTGCTGTTTGGGATGAGGAAAAGGAGGAGCTGTTTGCTGCCCGGGACTTCTTCGGCATCAAGCCTTTTTACTATACGGTAGTGGATCATGTTCTGATATTCGCCTCCGAGATCAAAAGCATTTTGGAATATCCGGGTTATCACAGAAAGGTTAATGAGGAGGCGTTGGAACAGTATCTCTCTTTCCAGTATTCCGTTTTGCCAGAAACCTTTTTTCAGGGAATCTACCAGCTGTTGCCGGGACACTATCTTATTTATAAAGACCGGAAACTTCAAGTAGTACAATATTTCAAGCCGGAGCTTTTGCCAGTCCGCAAAGGGAGACAAAAGGAGAGAGTCAGGGAAGTGCAACAGACGATGAAACAGTCGGTAAACAGACATCTTGTCAGTGATGTGAAGGTGGGAAGTTTTTTGTCTGGCGGGGTGGACTCTAGCTTTTTAGCATCTGTTTCCGGGTGCGATGAAACCTTTACCGTAGGATTCCGAAATGAAGGGAGCCTGTATGACGAGACTACATTTGCCGGAAAGCTGGCGGAGAATCTTCAGGTTGAAAATCATTGCAGATATATCACAAAAGAGGAATTTCAGGAAGCGCTTCCAAAGGTCGTCTATTATCTGGATGAACCTCTAGGGGATGCTTCCGCAGTGGCTCTCTATTTCCTTTCCGAAGCAGCATCCGAAAAAGTGAAAACAGTCTTGTCCGGAGAAGGAGCCGATGAACTGTTCGGTGGATATAATATTTATTTGGAGCCAGATATGCTGCGGTACATCCAGTGGCTACCTGAAGAAATCCGTAAAAAAGCTGCTGCTCTCGCTGAAAAGCTTCCGGGACATCCGAAGGGAAAGGGTTACCTGATGCGGGGGGCACTGTCTCTGCAACAGCGATACATAGGGAATGCCTATATCTTTCACCAGAAGGAAAAGGAGAAACTGCTGAAACACAGGACGGGAGAGGAACCAGCGGAATTGCTGCGGCGGACCTATGAAAGTATCGGGTATCTGAAAGATTCCGATCAGATGCAGAGCATCGATTTGGCATACTGGCTTCCGGGAGATATCCTAAAGAAGTCAGATCGAATGAGCATGGCTCATTCTCTGGAGGTCAGAGTTCCTTTTCTGGACATAGATGTTTATGAAACGGCAAGGTGGCTGCCCAGCCGGATGAAATTCCGACATGGTGTTACCAAATATGCATTGAGAAAGGCTGCCCAAAGTGTTCTACCAAAGCAGACATCTGACAGAAGGAAACTGGGGTTTCCTATTCCCATCCGCAACTGGCTGAGGGAGGAGGACTGGTACCGGAAGGTCAAAGAAGTATTTACCAGTGAAGCAGCTGCGGCTTATTTTCACAGGGAGTATCTTTTAAAGCTGTTGGAGGAACACAGGACAGAGAAAGAGGATCACAGCAGAAAAATATGGACGGTTTACATCTTTTTGCTGTGGCATCAGATTTATTTTGAAGGTGCTTTCAAGTATTAAATTGGAATCCCGCTAAGGCGGGCAGGAGGGGATAAGAATGAAACGAGTGGAGGAAATAGATATCAGTGAGACGCGGATTCTCATCATAGAAGACGAAAAACCCATTGCTGATCTTTTAAAATATGATCTGTGTCGGGAAGGGTTTGCTGTAAAATGTGCTTATACCGGAGCGCAGGGAATGCTGGTGGTGGAAGAGTTTGAACCGCAGCTGGTGCTTTTGGATTGGATGCTTCCCGACTTAAGCGGTGTGGATCTATTAAAGCTCTTGACGGACAACTACGAAATTCCGGTGATTATGTTGACAGCACGGGGAGCCATTGAAGATAAGGTGTATGGGATGTCCTGTGGAGCAGACGACTATATCACCAAGCCCTTTGACTTAAGGGAGGTGAATATTCGTATCCGGGCAGTTCTCCGACGGTTTCAGAAGACAATGGAGCTGGAAAAGCGAGGCCAAATTAGGATTCCTGATGGTCTAATCTATGAAAATGATCGGATTGTTGTCCAAGACGGGGAACAGGTGGAATTGACTCGCAAAGAATTTGATCTGCTGCTGTGGATGGTCCGTCATCCAAGGCAGGTCTTTACCAGAGAAAGACTGCTGGATGTTGTCTGGGACTATGATTATGCGGGAGACACCAGAACGGTGGATATCCATATACAGCGGCTTCGAAAGAAGCTCCGTGCTGGTAAAGCTATTATTACAGTATTTGGAGTGGGGTATAAGTATGCACCAGAAGAAACGTAGATTTTTTCACAGTATTTTATTTCGAATCAGTCTTTGGATTCTGTTACCCGGAATTGCTGGGATGTTTTTGGTCGCTTATTTTGTGGAAGTACAGATGCAGTACCACATTGAAAAACAGATCATGGAGGAGTTACAGCAGGTGCGTGACAACAGCCTGCTCTATGTGCGGCAAACGCTGCTGCTAAATGGCAGCAGGATGGATGCCGCAGGTTTTGAACTGTATCGGAATGAAATTGAAAAGCAGCTGAACATCGCTGGATATAGAGAGGTTCTTCTATGTGATCCTGAGGGAATGCTGCTGGCAGGCGATTCAAAGATTTTTGAATCACGTAAGGATCAGGAGGATTTTGCACGAGCTAAAGAGCAGGAAAGCGCCTTTTTGGTTTGCTATGGAAACAATGACCAATGTGACGTATATTTTTCCATGCCAGTGAACCTTAACGGGCAGTTTATTGGTATTATTAGTAGCTCTTTTGATTATGGGGAATTGTATGGGGGACAGTCGGATACCATTGAACGGATGATCTGGATTACCGTGGCGGTCTTTACCCTGATTTGTCTGGTCATCTGGTTTACAGTATATCGGATATTGTCACCTATCCGCAAGCTGAGCTGGGCTGCCAGTGAAATTTCCTCTCATCTGGCTGACGGTGAACAGGGCGGCATAATTCTGGATAAATTACAGCTTCAGGGGCGCAGGGATGAGATTGGGGAGTTGTGTTCGAATTATATGGAAATGCTTCAGATAATAGAGGAACAGTTTCAAAAGATCCGGGCTGACAAGGATCGTATTCTCACGCTGTGGAGCAGCCGACAGGAGTTTTACAATAATATGACCCATGAATTAAAGACACCCCTTACCACCATTTCCGGGTATGCGCAGCTGATGGAGAAAAACGGTCCCGGGGATGAAGAACTGTTTTATACCGGAACGGGACACATACTGAAGGAGAGTACCCGGCTTCATCGAATGGTGGTACAACTGTTGGAATTGCAGGACAAGGCAGATACGGAAGAGGCGAGACAACTGAATCTGGCGGAAATTGTTGAGAGCGTAACGGAAACCATGAAGATTAAAGCAAATCGGTATGACAATACGTTGACACTCAATGGGACAAAAGAATGCTTTCCTGTGATTGGGAAGGAAGATAAGATTCGGCAGGTATTGATCAATGTGGTTGACAATGCCATCAAGTACGGGGAACCGGGAAAGCCAATTCACATTCGGATTACAAGACAAGCCACGCAGGTTCAAATTACGGTATCCAATCAGGGGCAGGGAATCCGGAAGGATGAGTTGGAAATGATTTTTGAACCATTTTATCGCGCAGACAAGGGGCTGTCCAGAGAGATGGGAAGCTCTGGGCTTGGACTTTCCATTGCTGCCAGGATTATGGATGAGCATCAGGGACACATTACAGCGGACAGTATTCCCGGTAAAGAAACTGTGTTTACCATCTGCTTTCCGGCAGCGGATCGGAAGGAGGAAGTTTGAACTTAGTTAGTTATACCAGAATGAGACGAAAGGAATGGGTATATGAATCGAGGAAAACGCAAACATTGTATCGGCTTTTTGGGAGGATTTCTGATGGCAGCAGTTTTAAGTGGCTGTGGCGCAGGGAAACAGGACAGGACTGTTGTTCTTCCTCCATTGGAGAGTCAAGTGATAGATTCGGAAAAATTTCATATCAATCATATTCAGCAGTACATTGGCAGCGGTTATGCAGAGAATGTAATCAGTCTGGCTTGGGGAGATCCGGGGACAGATATGCTTTATCTGCTGAAAAAAGAAGATGAAGGATATTTCTATCAGACTATTGACACAGGGGAGGATGTTGTCTTAAGCAGTATTTTTGTAGATGACCGTTTCCTGACAAATGTATCTGTTGCTCCCGGGGGAGGGTATCTTTCCTATGAAGTGCAGGATGGGGAGGAGATGAATCTGATCGTCCTTTGCCCGAGGCAGGGGACCCGACAGATCCTTCACAGGTGGGAGGATCCCGAGGAGACCTTTTCCTATATCTGGAGTGATGACGGCACTATGCTTTTTTCTTGGCAGAATGGCGATACCGGAGATGCTTATGAGGAATGGCAGGTGACTCGCTATGAGATGAAAGCTGACCAGAAGGACGGCTTTCGGAGTATAGTGGTTCAGTTTCAGATGAAGAGTAATGGACGAGCATGGAGGACCGTCTGTCCTAATGCGGACGGCTCTGAGATCTATGTACGGGAGCAGCTTAGCACTTTTGGCGATTCCATGTCTGATGAGTGGGAGAATGATGAGGACGGGGAAGCTACCAATCATGATGTTGAAAGGAATATAGCTGCTACGGAAGTAGAGGACAAATCTTTGAATGCCTACAACTGGCTGCTCCTGCCGGATACTGTCACGATAGAGGCACTGCCGGAATATTCCGATATGCCTGTCTATCCTGTCAGGTATACACAGGCTGGACTGTTTGTTCAGGAGGAGAACGGAGATATTTGTCTGATCGGGGATATCCGTTCGAAACCGATAAAAACAAAACTAATTTCGGGTAACGAGGGAGATTATAATCCCTCTCCATGTGTCTGCGAAAATGGAGACCATGTGTTTTTGATGGACTGGATCAATTATTCCATGTACCAGATCAGCGGTGTACGTATCGTGGACGGGGAAGCTGACGGTCAGCCTGTTGTCCTGTATAAGGATAATTATGAAAGTCTGAACCAGATAAAGATTGTGGGGGATAAAGCAGTGGTGTTTTGGGGAGAAGAATTTCTGGAGAATAGTGAGTATCGCTATAAGGTTACGGTATTGAGATATTAGATTCCTGATTAATTACACATTAATTTTACACTAACTGCCGGATTCTTTCGAAATCTGGCAGTTATTTTTTCAAACTTTTCACATAAGGATGACTCCATTTATACAATTCACAAGGGAAACCATCTTAAATGAATTGCTAAAAAATGATAATATTGTTGTAACGAATGCTGCCTGAAACGGATATAGGAGTAGGAGGGAGGAAACAGATGGAAGAATTATATGAGCAAAATGCAAAAATAGTATATCATTTCCTCTGTTCCCGGTGCCACGACGAAGGTTTAGCGGAGGAGCTGACACAAGAAACATTTCTTCAGGCATATAAATCCTTGGAGCGGTATGATGGAAGCTGTAAGGTTTCTACCTGGCTGTGTCAGATTGCGAAGCATCTGTATTATCAATATCTGCAAAAGCATAATCGGGAAATCCCGGCAGAAATTGAGGAGGAGCAAATAATATCCAGAGAGGATACAGAGCGACAGGTTTTATCTAAGCTGGAGCTTTTGGATGTGCTGACGGAAATGCAGAAGCTGCCGGATAAAATGAGGGAAGTTATGTATCTGCGGATAAGCGGTGATTTGTCTTTTAAGGAAATCGGGGAAATCATGGGGAAGAGTGAGAACTGGGCAAGGGTTAATTTTTACAGGGGAAAGGAAAAACTGTTAGAAAGGAAGGGGAAAAATGAATAGGATAAACTGTAATGTAATAAAGGATTTACTGCCGTCCTATAT
Source organism: uncultured Clostridium sp. (assembly GCA_947178475.1). Classification (GTDB taxonomy): domain Bacteria; phylum Bacillota; class Clostridia; order Lachnospirales; family Lachnospiraceae; genus CAG-590. The sequence continues at coordinate 74,396 of CAMWYM010000001.1, forward strand.
AGATGATATCTGTTCGGAGGATTCAAAGCGGCTGGTTGAAGAGCATCTCAAGGAATGTAATGCGTGCCAGAGCCTGATGGAGATGATGACGGCGACAGAGCTGGTGTCAGAACATACCGATGACAGGCAGATCGATTATATGAAGAAGGTTAGATGGGATTATACAAAGAAAAATATTGTCAGCTTCGGACTGGTGATTGTGTGTCTGCTGGCAGGCTTGATGATGTGGATAAATAATTACCGTTTCGCTACTGTAAATTTGTATTATTGCTATATATTAATAGTGCCGGTTATCATGACAGGTGCATGCTTAATGCTGTCCAGACAGGGAACTAAGGGGAAGCATGCAAAATGGGAACCAATTATGGGAGGAATAGGAATTTTGTTAATGGTTTACTGTATTGCGCTTAAATTTTTTATAGTATACAATGTGGGGGAAGTCGGAATACGTCTCCTAGGGCGTGGGGTAGCCCCGGATAAAATGGGACCGTTATTATCCTGGCAGCTTGTAGCGATTATCGGACTTCAGCTGATTATGCTGATGATTGCTGTAATAGCCGGTCTGAAGACAGGGACATTTCATGGAATATTAATTGATATTCATGTCAGCGGCTGCTGCATGGCATTTGCATTCCGGCTTATACTGGCAAAGCTCACTACATTGGAGCAATTTAAGGAAATGTGGAATCGTGCCTTCTGGATTGTGCTGTCAGAGGGAATATTGATAGCAGTGATTGTCGTGTTGTTAGAACGGAAGAGGGAAGGGAAGCTGTCTATTGACAGGTGAATGTAAATTGCAGTGTTTTAACCATGTAAAACTCTTCAAAAGCAATAGAATAAGTTGATGGTAAAAGTTACATATATATGTTAAAATAGGCGTATGTAGATAAATATCATCCTTTTAGAAGCAATAACAGAGGGTGAAAGAGGAAGGATACGATGAAAAAACTGGCACCATTTTTTGTATTACTGGCGGGAATATTGTGGGGCTCTATGGGTATTTATGTGAGAAAATTGAATGCCCTGGGTTTTACCACTATCGAGATTGTGGCGGTACGCTCTGTTGCTACCGCTGCTTTGCTGTTGCCGGTTTTGTTTTTTTATGACAGGAAAATGCTGAAAATCAGGTTAAAGGACATCTGGTGTTTTATAGGCACAGGAATTCTCAGTATTGTGTTTTTTAACTATTGTTATTTTAAGGCAATTACCTTGACTTCTTTATCGGTGGCGGCCGTACTGTTATACACTGCACCAGCGATTGTCATGGTGTTGTCTGCTTTTTTGTTTCAGGAAAAAATAACCATGGTTAAGATTATCGCACTGGCAGCTACCTTTGCAGGCTGTGTATTTGTGACCGGTCTGGCAGGAGATAAAGAGAACTTGAGCACAGCAGGCATATTGGTAGGACTGGGAGCAGGTCTCGGTTATGCCTTATATTCAATTTTTGGCCGTTATGCGATAGAGCGTGGATATCACAGTCTTACTATTTCTTTTTATACTTTTGTGTTTGCTGGCATTGGTGCACTGCCGCTGGCGGATGTAAAAATGATATACGAGGCACCGGTAAAGGATATCCGTATGCTTGGGTTTTATCTGGTGTTTGCTCTGGTCAGTACTGTAGTACCCTATATACTGTATACACTGGGACTGACCGCTTTGGAAAACAGTAAAGCGTCGATTATCGCTTCCATAGAACCGGTGACAGCAACGGTGTTAGGGATAGTATTGTTTCATGAAAAGTTGACAATGCATCATTTTATCGGTGTTATTTTGGTGTTAGGAGCGATTGTGATTTGCAATATTCATCTTAATGAAAATGAACTTTTGGAACGAAAATGAACCAAAGGAGAATGGATATTGAACTTTTGGCTGAAATATGTTATGATTGCTCCTGAAATTGAACTTTTCAGTTTTTTGCAAATACCTAAAGGTGGTTGTGAAGAAGGGAGAAAATCAGTGATGAATCATAAAATATTTACAGAACGGCTGAATTTAGCTATGAATAACCGGAGCCTGAAACAGGTGGATTTTTTGCGGGCGGCGGACCAAGCCGGTATCAAGCTGGGAAAAAGCCAGATGAGCCAGTATGTCAGCGGAAAAGCCATACCCAGAAGAAATATCGCTGTGTTTCTTGCACAGGTATTAGAAGTTGATGTGGAATGGTTATACGGCAATGCCGATAAGGAAAACGGCAAAGCGGAACAAGGGACAGCAAAGAAGTCAGAATATCGGAATATAGAAGGAGGCACGGCAATGAGAGAAATTAGAAAATCATCAAAATTGGATAATGTATTATATGATGTTAGGGGACCTGTGGTGGATGAAGCAACAAGAATGGAGGAAAACGGTACTAATGTACTAAAGCTGAATATTGGAAATCCTGCACCATTTGGCTTTCGTACACCGGATGAAGTAATCTATGATATGCAAAGACAGTTGACGGACTGTGAAGGATACTCTGCGGCAAAGGGGTTGTTTTCGGCCAGAAAAGCAATCATGCAGTATGCGCAGATAAAAAATATACCGAATCTCTCAGTGGAGGATATTTATACAGGAAACGGAGTCAGCGAGCTGATTAATCTCAGTATGTCGGCTTTGCTGGATGATGGGGATGAGGTGCTTGTCCCTGCACCGGATTATCCTTTGTGGACAGCTTGTGTTACATTAGCCGGAGGAAAGCCAGTTCATTATATTTGTGATGAGCAGGCAGAATGGTATCCTGACATGGAGGATATACGGAAAAAGATAACGGACCGGACGAAAGCTATTGTTATTATCAATCCGAATAATCCGACAGGGGCAGTATACGCTAAAGAGGTACTGCAGGAAATTGTTGAGGTAGCCAGAGAGCATCAGTTGATTATCTTTTCTGATGAAATATATGACCGCCTTGTGATGGATGAGTATGAGCATGTTCCTATCGCTTCTTTAGCACCGGATATATTCTGTGTGACCTTCAGCGGACTTTCCAAATCCCATATGATAGCGGGGTATCGAATTGGATGGATGATATTAAGCGGTAACAAAAAAATAGCAAAGGACTATATTGAAGGATTGAATATGCTTTCCAATATGCGGCTCTGTTCCAATGTGCCGGCACAGTCTATTGTGCAGACTGCCCTTGGCGGATATCAGAGTGTAAATAATTATATTATTCCTGGGGGCAGGATTTATGAACAAAGAGACTACATATACAAAGCATTAAATGACATTCCGGGCATCAGTGCGGTAAAGCCAAAGGCGGCATTTTATATTTTCCCGAAGCTGGATGTGAAAAAGTTCAATATTCTGGATGATGAAAGATTTGCACTGGATTTATTAAAGGAGAAAAAATTATTAATCATTCATGGTGGAGGATTTAACTGGGGGAAGCCGGATCATTTCCGCATTGTATATCTGCCTCGTATTGAGGTGCTTAAGGATGCGGTGAAGAGTCTGCAAGATTTTCTTGGCGGATACAGGCAGTCATAGATGCGGATTCAGATAGGTGGTGTCAGCAATGAAGCAGATATTGATAATTGAAGATGATACGGCACTGGCAAATGGACTTTGCCGTGCCCTGTCTTCAAAGGAAATGCAGACGATAAGCTGTGACAATTTACAGGAAGCCAGGAAAGCGCTGACTGGACATAGATATGATCTTATTTTGCTGGATGTCAATCTGCCAGATGGGGATGGATTTGATTTTCTAAAAGAAATAAAAGAAAAGACAGATATTCCGGTGATTTTACTGACAGCCAATGATTTAGAATCGGATATTGTGGCAGGGCTGGAGATGGGAGCAGATGATTATATTACAAAGCCGTTCAGCCTTGCTATTTTGCGTGCAAGAGTCAATGCAGCACTTCGCAAATCAGAAAAGAAGCGCAAGGATACGCTGTTTATTATGAACGGCTATACATTTGATTTTGAAAAAATGGAATTTAGCTGTCAGGGAAATACGGTAGAGCTTAGTAAAACGGAGCAGAAGCTGTTACGGATATTAACCGATAATGCAGGAATCACGTTAAGCCGTCAGGAGCTGGTTGACCGGATTTGGACAGACGGGGCGGAGTATGTGGATGAAAATGCATTGTCGGTGACGGTGAAGCGCCTTCGGGACAAGCTCTCTGCCGGGGAGTATATCAAAACCGTGTACGGAATCGGATATGTGTGGGTGAAGAAGTGATGATTGGGGATACGTCGATGAAGCTATTATTTATATGCAGCCAAAACAAACGAAGGAGTTTGACGGCTGAAAAATTATTTGATGGTTATAAGTGTTATCAGGCGAGGTCCGCAGGCACAGAGAGTAATTCCAGAATTAAGGTTACAGAAGGATTATTAGGGTGGGCGGATATTATTTTTTGCATGGAGAAGAAGCATATCAGAAGAATAAAAGAAAAGTATCCAGAAGTTTTGGCAGATAAGAAAGTGATATGCCTGAATATAGATGATGAATACGAGTATATGGATGAAGAGCTATGTGCTGTGCTGGAAAGCAGTGTTGATGAGTATTTGAATGAATATGTACAGACTTAAATTATTGGTTGTTATTAAAAAATTAGTGGGGTATAATTTGTAATAGGTTTATTTACAGCAATTGGAGGAAATTGGAATTGTGGGAGATGTTGTATAACTCTGATTTTAAACCCATCGAATTCGAGGGGGTTAAAATCGGGCTGGTGCCAGTACGCATGCGATGAGGCGGAATTATAGCGAAGAAGGGGAAAGTAAATGCCAGAGAAGATTATATTAGGAATTGCATGTTTTATGATATTAGCGGCGGTGTTAACGGTTTTCCTTTACTGCAGGCATACCAAACGTGTTATGCGTAATCTGGATGCTATGCTGGATGCGGCAATCAACGGAACCTTTACAGAGGAAACTCTGGATGAGACCATGTATTCTGCTGTGGAGAATAAGCTTGGGCGGTATCTGGCAGATTCTGAACTTTCTGCACGAAATGTGGCAGAAGAGAAGGAAAAAATCAAGACGTTGATTGCAGATATCTCTCACCAGACCAAAACGCCGGTGTCAAATTTGCTTTTGTATTCTGACCTGTTGAGAGAACAGGAGCTTTCCGGTGAGGCAGAGGAATATGTGGAAAAGCTCTATGAACAGGCGGACAAGCTTCATTTTCTTATTTCTTCGCTAGTGAAAATGTCCCGTTTAGAAACTGGGATTGTAAGCCTTGTGCCGGCATGGGAGCATGTGGAGGAGGTTATCGAATTCGTCTGCAGGCAGCTTGAGCCCAAAGCCGCAGATAAGGGAATTGAACTGATCGTCCGGCAGGGAAGGGCAGCTGCATATTTTGATAAGAAATGGACAACAGAGGCACTTCTCAATCTTGTAGATAATGCCATTAAATATACCAGTGAGGGGTGTGTCACCCTGAAGATTAAGGAATATGAAATGTTTGTCTGCATTGAGGTCGAAGATACCGGAATCGGAATCACAGAGGAAGAACAAGCAAAAATTTTTGGACGGTTTTACCGTTCTAACATCGTGAAGGATGAGGAAGGTGTGGGACTTGGGCTTTATCTTGCACGTCAGATTATTTCCGGTGAGGGTGGCTATATCAAGGTGAAGTCAAAGCCGGGAGAGGGCTCTGTATTTGGAGTGTATCTGGGAAAGCAGAAGCGTTAGTGATTTCAAGAAGGAAATGCATTTTCATATTACTGTCTATATCCAAAGCTAAAGAGAAAATAACATGAGAAATACTCAATTGTGTCAAAACTGTAAGAATTCATTTTCTTCCCGACAGAATGTGGAAAGATTTGTGTGGCATAATCTGTATTGTAAGATAAATATGTCTTGCAATGCAGATTTTTTGCCTTATAGAAAAAACAGATACGGAACTGGAAAACAGTATCTGCCCGGAAGGTGCACAGATTCATTTAGGGGCGCAGGGTCTAGGCGACCATAAATGAATCTTAGAGGCTTGTGTACCAGAAGGGCAGATACGGAACTAAAAATAGGAGGAAAAGAAGATGACCATATTATCGGCAACAGAACTGAAAAAAGTCTATGGAAGCGGGGAGAATGAGGTGCATGCTCTGGCAGGTGTTGATTTAGCGGTAAAGAAGGGTGAGTTTGTCGCCATTGTGGGAACATCCGGAAGCGGGAAGTCCACCCTTTTACATATGCTTGGAGGACTTGACCGCCCAACCGGAGGCAGTGTAACGGTGGATGGGAAGGATATTTTTACGCTGAAGGATGAGGCACTTACCATTTTCCGCAGACGGAAGATTGGATTTGTGTTTCAAAGCTATAATCTGGTCCCGGTACTAAATGTATATGAAAATATCGTCCTTCCGGTACAGCTTGACGGCGGAAGCATTGATAAGGAATATGTAGATAACATCATTGAAACCCTTGGATTGGAGAGTAAGCTTGACAATCTGCCGAATAATCTATCCGGCGGGCAGCAGCAGAGAGTTGCCATTGCAAGAGCGCTTGCCAGCAAGCCGGCCATTATACTGGCGGACGAACCGACGGGAAATCTGGATTCAAGAACCAGTCAGGATGTGCTGGGACTTTTGAAAATTACCAGTGAGAAGTATCACCAGACGATGGTCATGATTACCCATAATGAAGAGATTGCCCAGCTTGCAGATCGGATTATCCGTATTGAGGACGGGCAGATTGTGAATGGAGCAAAAGAGGAGGCAGGCAGAGCATCCGATGGTAGCAGGGGAGGTAATGAAAATGAAGGTAGCAAATAAAAAATGCATCCGCCATTTAAGTATAGAGAACATGAAAGCGGCGAAATTCCGGAATGCCATAGCTGTTCTGGCAATCGCACTGACCACTATTTTGTTTACGGTTTTATTTACGGTTTTGACAACGCTTATAATTGGCTATGAGCAGACAAATTTCCGCCAGGAGGGCGGCTATAACCATGCGGAGGTTAGATTTCTGACGTTGGAGCAGTTTGATACGATCAAGTCAGACCCGCTGATTAGGGAATACGGTATGAGACAGTTCGTGGGTCTGGCGGGAAAGGAGCCGTTTAATAAGAATCAGGTGGAGGTAAGCTATTGTGATTCCAATACGGCGAAATGGTATTACCTCACCCCGACGGTGGGAAAACTTCCGGCAGAGGGAACAAATGAGATTGCAACAGATACGAAAGTGCTGTCACTGCTTGGCATCAAACTGGAGCTTGGGGCGGAGGTGCCCCTTACTTTTCAGGTGGAAAACGAGGAGGTGACGAAAACCTTTGTGCTGTCCGGTTGGTGGGAGGCAGACCCCATTGCACCGGCAGACCATGTACTGCTGTCGAAAAGCCAGGCAGAAGAAATCTTATCCGGTGTCACCCTCTACGGAGATGATAATTATACCGGTAAATATACACTGAGTATCATGTTTCGCAGTGATTATCATATTGTAGAAAAGGTGAAGACATTGGTGGAACGATATGGCTATTCCGAAGACCATGATGCGGATAACTATCTTTCTGTCGGAGTTAACTGGGGATATCTGAATACGGATTTGCTGCAGAGTGTGGATTGGGAGGCAATCCTTACCGTGACAGGGATATTACTGCTCATTATTTCTATCGGCTATCTGATTATTTATAATGTGTTTCGGATTGCCGTGGAAGGAAGTATCCGTTATTATGGGCTGTTAAAGACCATTGGAACCACGGGCAGACAGATAAAACGTATGCTTCGTACAGAGGCGGTGGCTTTGTCAGCGGCAGGGATACCTCTTGGACTGCTGATTGGCTATCTTGTATCGGTAGTGCTGACACCGGCGGTAATTACTGCACTGTCTATCAATGCACCCTATGTTCAGACAGTATCTGTAAACGCTTTTATTTTCATAGGTTCGGCGGTATTTTCACGGGTTGCGGTATTAGTATCGGTAAGCAAGCCGGGAA
>CAMWYM010000002.1 GCA_947178475.1 uncultured Clostridium sp.
TCCCGCATGGACCGTCATAGAACCGAGTGCCAGGGCCTCCCCCATCGTTGAGCAGGCACCGTAAAGACCAAACAGAGGAATATCAAATTCCATCAGTCCAAAAGTCGTTGCGATAAGCTGTCCCAATAAATCTCCCGCAAATAAATAGCGCACATCCTCTGCCTTAAGCTTAGCTTTTCTAAGTGCCAACAGGGATGTCTGCCTCATCATCTCACTTTCCCCCTCTTCCCATGAATCCTTTCCAAAGGTGGGGTCTTCAACAATTTCATCAAAAGTATCCTTAAGCGGTCCCTCTCCCTCCTTTGGACCCACAATACTCGCTGCAGACATAATATATACCGGTTTGTCAAAGTTCAGGCTCTGCTTTCCCACCTGTAATTCTGCTGCCATCTTCCTTCACCTCAATTCAACTATATTGATAACGGCCAGAGCAATAAAACCCTGTACGCACAAAAAAGGTGTCATCCTTCGATAACACCTTCCTCTTATCTAGTATAACTAGAGTGAAAACTTTTTATGCAACAAAATAGATTTGCCGTATAAATTGGTCATTCCCCGTCAACGCTTTCTGCATTCTGCTGCAGCTGATTAGTCTGCTCATTAACCTCGTCAACAACGTCTTCAGCTTTTTCCTTCTGCTCCAAAGCCCGTTCCTCCATAGTTTTGACCCGTTCCCCTGAATCATTTCCGCAGCCACACATAAGTCCCATCACTACTACCAGACTAGAACACATAAAAAATTTTTTAATCTTTATTCTCATAACCTGTCTCCTTTTCTACCTCGCCTCTCCTGAAATCATCCACGGTGAAGGCTGTGCTACCATTACACTTCTCTTATCACTCTTGGATACCGCAATCTGCAGTACCTCGGTACCCTGAATATTATATTTGTCAAAAATATTTTTAATGCTGACTACCATATCCAGCTCCAGCGTATAAATGATAAACTGGCATTTGGGATTTACCTCAAGGAGCACCTTTATCTCCTCCTCCAAGCGTTCGGAAGCCACAATAAATGCCAATCTTGGCTTGGGTACCCGTTCCATGTTCTCCAGTGTTACATTTGGGATAATCTCAATGTTATGCACACCAAATTTGCTGACATTATCCTGCAGCGAATGCATATCTCTTGCATCCGGCTCTACAGCGATAATCGTTCCCTCACTGGCCTCAATGGCCGCTTCAATGGCAATACTCTCCCCACTCACAATACAGATAGTGTCACCTACATCACACGAGAGCATATTCATGATTACCGCACGGATCTCATGACCTACGTAATTGACAGAACCCTTTGAGAAAAATTCATTCCTGATTCCGTAGCGCGAAGCCTCTCTCGTATTCTCGTTGATAATAAAAATTACCAGCGGCTCCGTTATTTTCTTGTCCATAGCTTCCTTAACCTTGCAGGTCTCTACATCATTTCCTGCACTAACACCCTTTCCGATCCACATATCATAATCGCCATAGCCGCCTTCCCACAGCTCATAAAATAAATCCGGCTGGCTCTCGTCCGCAAATATCATCACCCGCTTATGCGTCTCAATGGTCGGAAGCACATTTTTCTTCTTACCGCAGACATTAAGCATCTTTATTTTTTCCGGACTTACATTCATTCGGTCCGCAAAATTCCCCACCCATGCTAACATCTCACTATTGCTATACACCTTCATTCCGCTTGATTCCATAAGATACCTCCCGTCAAAATTAGTCAAGCCAAGATACTCAAATACTCAGCTTTTGATGTACTAATCCTATGATACCTTAGGTCAATTGGCTTTTCAAGAATTATTTTATGTTTTCCACAAAAACAATATTCCTGAATGTTAATTACCTTTTCTTATCCATTAATCTGAATTGCTGTGGACTGCAGCCCATCGCCTGACGAAAGCTTTCCGAAAAATAGCTGCCCTCCGAAAAACCAACTTCATATGCAATATCCGTTATCCTCTTATCTGTTTCCCTTAATAGCTTAATGCTTCGCTCAATACGATAATTTTTCACATACTGCATTGGTGTCATATTGACATATCGGTCAAACAGGGAAGTACATTTTGTTTTTCCAATCCAGCCGACCTCGCACAACTGCTTTATTGTAACCCTCTCTGTATAGTGCTTCTGAATATATGAAATCATTTCTTTTATTATCACAAGATCATGATTTACAAGATTACTGTCTGCAGAGTACTGAACAATATTACTGCTTAAAGTTTCCCAAATACCATATATAATTCTCATTGTTCCTAATTCCTCTGTTTCCGTTCCTATCACTCCCTGTATTCTTTCAATATCTCTAAGCATTTTCCCCTGCCATGCCACATTATGGGAAAGCATGATATAGCAAATGCCATCATTGCAGACAATGGGTGAGACAAATTTTTCTGCTACATAATTAGAGGAACACAAAATCATCGGATGAAATATAAGGCAATACAGTGTAACTTCACTGTGATCGGAAACAATCAGATGAAGCTGCCGGGAATTTACAAAAATACCTTCTCCTGCTTTTATCTGGACGATTTTATCCTGCATCTGATACCGAATGCTGCCCTTTGTCACATAAATAAACTCCACCTCATCATGCCAGTGTATAGAAATATCATCTAAAATATCATCTGCATATATCTTGTTTTTCCTAAATTGAACATGAAAATCAGGATTATCGTAGTGTAAACATTCTGAACGGTCATCTCTGATATCAGCCATAGCCAGCCTCCTCTTATTTTTGAATATCCACCCAAACAGCCGGGCGCACTCCTCCGCTTACTATATTGACATATTCTCCGCTTTGGTCTATCTCTCCAAACATTGTCACTACTGCAGCCTTGTTAGCCTCATCACCTGTATCCCGAAGCCACCACCAGCTACAGAGATTTCTGGAATTTTGGTTAATTCCCTCTATGAAAGCGTTAGGTGTTGCCTCCAACAGCCTGTCTTCATCATCTTCAAAATAGCGCAAAGCCTCCTCTACAGATAGAAGAAATACTTTATCACCCAATTCCTCATTTTGCACAATCAGCTCTCTCTCCTGCTTGCAAAATGCTTCCTCATAAAATTCCTTGTTAAGCATCCTTCTTATCGTTGAATTATACCAGTTTGTATCAATATGATTAGCATGATAATAATAGCCTGTCAATCCTTGCTGGCTTACAAGCAATACCTTATCATCCTGTATATCCACAACTCGCCAGGAAATCCTCTCTTTTCCGCTCTCCGAATAATCCGTCTCATATGTCCCAAATAAAATTTGATCTCCAATCTGCACATTAGGAAGCATTTCAATCTCCTCGTTATAATTCACCACCGGTAAAATATAGTTTCGATACCATTTTACTCCTGTCAGCACAATGGTCGCCAGTATGCACAAGACATAGGCCGTACGTATCATTTTGATATTTCGCCGAAGAGCAAATGCCCTCACTCTTGCTTCGTCCATCAATATTGCATAATTTGTAATTTCCGTATAGGCTATCCAGCGTTCAAACAGCAGTTGATGAATTTTTGACAACCCGAATGCCAGCAAAATGGAGCACACGAATACCAAAATAAAAAACACAACATCAGGGAATGAGAAAACTGCCGAGAAATACATCCTGAATATATCATGCACCAAATAGAGCTCCAGACTAATTTTTTCCAAAAAAAGCAGAACACCATTGCCAAAACGGAATTTCATACTTATCAATAAAAGTATCAAAATGAATATAATGCATACCGGCAGCTGTGACATCAAAGAAACTGCCTTTTGGGCATATCCGGCATGTCCCTCCCACTCCTGGTAATATCCCACAAGCTCCACGACTGCTATCGACAGCATGAGCAGGATTAAAAAAGCGATTAGGGAAACAGGAAACAGCCACTTATAGTTTTTCTTCAAAAAGCTGGCGACTTGATTCTTATATCTGGCGACAAGCATTCCAATAAAAAACATTACCGTAGTATTATACCACCATTCACCCTGAAACCAATGTCCGTTTACCCTTGTATTATCATGCCCCAAAAGCAAGCTTGCAATAACCATGAATACAACAACTATCGCCATCACCCCAAAAGAAGTGTTTTCCTTTTTTATATGCTTAAAGGACAGATAAAAAGCCAAATATAATATAAGAATTTCAACAATAAACCATGCATTGGTATTGATCAGGGTTATTCCCAAAATGGAAGTAAACACATCCAGTGCATCACCAATTCTTTCAGAATCAACTCCGATAGTAAAGGTATAAATTATATTGGTCAGCATAAAGGGAATCAGAATAGACATAATCCGCTTTTTGATAAAGCCGTCCAAATAATCCGGCTTTGTGTGCAGACTGATAACCAATCCATACCCGGAAAAGAAGAAAAACACTGCCGTAAACAAAATACCCACCAATGCAAATATTGTAATCGGTCCTTTGTCCACTGCACCATAATCCGTTATGCTCTGCGTCAGGTGATGCAATATGATAAACATTGTAGCCACGCTCTGTATAGCTTTTGAATCATCGCGAGTCCAAAACTCCTCCCGAAATAAGCCCTTTCCTGAAGCCTGTGCATGAAACAGCAATATCCCCATTAATGTAATCGGATAAATACATAACAAATAACAAGACACCCCCATCAATTCTCCACCTTTCTTTTGTTCGTTATCATTATCCTATTCTTTTTTCACGGTATAGACAATGTTAATTGTCTGCATTTCTTTAACAATTGTTCGCTCACCTATAAACAAAGCAACCGGCAAATACACTTGCATATCAACCGGCTGCTTCGCTTAATACAATTTTCTCTATTCCTACACTCCCTTTGGAGCCGTCATGAATATCAGATTATTCCACAGAAACAACTGTATAATCCTTGTCCTCAACGGCCTTCTTTAACAGGTCATCAGCAATGTCCCCCGAAAGCTTCACAACAGCAGTTCCCTTTTCATGACTTACTACTGCTTCTGTTACACCCTCCAGCTCCTCTAAAGCCTTCTTGACATTTGCCTCGCAATGACCACACATCATTCCTTCGATTTTCATTGTCTTTTCCATCGTTATGTCCTCCATTTTCTTATTTTGATTTATTTTACTATCTGCAGCATTTTCCTCTTTGGAATGCACTGCAGACTGTGTGCCGTCCTTTCTCTGTTTTATCCGCTTATCCCTTGCCGCATCATAGAGTCTGCACCAGTTCAGTCTCAGTGCATTAGTTACTACGCAAAAGCTGGATAAGCTCATCGCTGCTGCTCCAAACATCGGGTTTAACTGCCAGCCAAACAGAGGAATCCATACTCCCGCTGCCAGCGGAATTCCAATAATATTGTAAATAAATGCCCAAAAGAGATTTTGATGAATATTTCTAAGGGTTGCTCTGCTTAAACGGATTGCTGCCGGCACATCAATAAGCTTACTCTTCATCAGCACTATATCAGCCGCATCAATAGCAATATCCGTTCCTGCACCGATGGCAATACCAATATCTGCCCTTGTCAGAGCCGGGGCATCATTAATCCCATCCCCCACCATGGCAACCCTGCCTTTCTCTTTCAATGCACGGATCACATTCTCCTTACCCTCCGGTAAAACTCCCGCAATCACCTCATCTACCCCCGCCTGACGGCCAATGGCTCTGGCGGTTCTCTCATTATCTCCGGTAAGCATAACCACATGGATTCCCATATTTTTAAGCTCTTCCACCGCCTGCGGGCTTTCCTTTTTTATCACATCGGCAACTGCAATGATTCCAGCAAGTCTGCCATCTACCGCAAAAAATAGCGGTGTTTTTCCTTCCTCTGACAGCTTCTCAGACTGCAGCCGTATCTCCTCGGTAACCGCTGTCTTTGAACTGATAAACCTAAAGCTGCCACCGATTAATTTCCTTCCCTGCCACACAGCTGAAAGTCCGTTGCCCGGCAAAGCCATGAAATCAGATACCTCTTCTGCTTCTATCTGTAACTTATCCTCAACATAGTCAATAATTGCCCGCGCCAGTGGGTGCTCACTCCTATACTCCAAAAAATATGCCATTCTAAGCAATTCTTCTTCTGTCATATCCTCAGGAATAATATCTGTGACCTTTGGCTCACCACTGGTAACGGTTCCTGTCTTATCCAATGCGATAATCTGTATTTTACCTGCTTCTTCAAGAGATGCTGCCGTCTTAAACATAATACCGTTTTTGGCTCCCATCCCGTTACCTACCATAATCGCAACCGGAGTTGCAAGCCCTAGTGCACATGGGCAGCTGATAACCAGTACGGAAATTCCTCTTGCCAGCGCAAATCCTATACTCTCGCCGAGCAGCAACCAGACCGCAATGGTAATTATCGAAATGGTAATCACGGCCGGAACAAATACCCCCGACACCCTGTCTGCCACCTTGGCAATAGGAGCCTTGGTAGCCGCTGCATCACTTACCATCTGGATAATCTGCGACAGAGTGGTATCCTCCCCTACCCTGTCTGCCTGACACTTCAAAAAGCCGGACTGATTCACCGTGGCAGCGGACACAAAGTCCCCCTCTGCCTTATCCACCGGAATACTCTCTCCGGTCAGTGCCGATTCGTTTATCGCACTATTCCCCTCTAGTATCACACCGTCCACCGGAATACTCTCTCCGGGACGAACCACAAAAATATCACCCTTTTTCACCTGATTGATGGAAACCTCTGTCTCCCTGCCATCCTTTATTACCACTGCTGTCTTCGGAGCCAGCTTCATCAGACCCTTTAATGCATCAGTGGTTCTTCCTTTAGAATGTGCTTCCAGCATCTTTCCCACGGTAATCAGTGCCAAAATCATTGCCGCCGATTCAAAATAGAATTCATGCATATATGCCATTACAGCAGCCGTATCACCCTTTGCCTGGGCATCTGTCATGGCAAATAACGCATAGGTGCTGTAGACAAATGCCGCACCCGCACCCAGAGCTACCAGAGCATCCATATTCGGAGCACGGTGTACCAGACTTTTGAAGCCATTGACAAAAAATTTCTGATTGATAATCATAACCGCCACAGTGAGAAGAAGCTGTGTAAGTCCTACGGCAACATGATTGCCCTCAAAAAAGGACGGCAACGGCCAGTTCCACATGGTATGCCCCATGGAAAAATACATCAGTACAATCAAAAATCCCACTGAGCACCACAGCCTCCTCTTTAACAAAGGAGTTTCCCTGTCCTTTAGTGCATCCTCATAATCATTTTCTCCTGCCACAGATTCGCTCTTAGAATTTCCTTTCAAGGACGCTCCATATCCAGCCTCCTCTACCGCCTTAATAATCTGTGCCGCACCGGCAGTTCCCTGCACTCCCATGGAATTGGTTAAAAGGCTCACCGAGCAGGAGCTCACTCCCTCTACCTTCAAGACAGCCTTCTCCACTCTGGCACTACAGGCCGCACAGCTCATACCCGTTATATTATATTGCTCCATATCCCTTCAACTCCTTATATACCCCTTCTACTTCAACATCTTCTGTATAGTATTTAACAATTCTTCTATCGTCTCATCCTTGCCACTGCGTATATCATCCGCCACACAGGTGCGGATATGATTGGCAAGCAGCTCTTTATTAAATGCATTTACCGCTGCCGTTACTGCGGCTGACTGCACTAAAATATCCGTACAATAAGCACTCTCCTCCACCATACGGCGAATACCGCGAATCTGTCCCTCTATTCGGTTTAACCGATGAATCAGACCCTTGTATTCCTCCTGCGAACGTTCCTTTTTGCGGTTGCAGCAGCATTCTTCTTTCTCTGTACCCATAGCATCGCCTCCTCACCGTTATATTATTCCCTGCTATCTGTAATATAGTTAGGTAATATTGACCCAACAGATAAAACGCAGTTATGTCATGTCACAATCATTATATACCCCCTAGGGGTATATTGCAACACTTTTTTACATGCAAAAACAGACGGAAAATAAATTCCGTCTGTACTATAATTATCCGTAAGCTACCTTCCATCCTTCACAATCTGCACAAGTCCCCGGCATCGGTTAAGGGTTTCATAAATCTCCTGCTTTCTCGGAATTGCCATATTACCGGAAATACCTCCGTCACAAAAGGCAGCAAACTCATTCTTTTCTATCTTCTCACTGATCAGCTCCACTGCTTTTCCCAATGTCCTTGTCCCGTCAAAATAGTGCAGCTTCATATATTTTACAATCTGTACCAGTGCCGCCAGCTGTTCTGTATCCACAAGCTGCTCCACATACCGCAAATCCACTATTTCCTTATTGATGGAAATGCTCTCCTTTCCCATCACCTTGGTCTTAATACGGCTTTCCTTAAGAAAAGCGGCATCTTTTTTCACTATCCGGTCGACCACTGGGGAATCTGCCCTCTCGGCACCCTCCTCCGCAATTGGAAAGCTTTCCGCCTCCTTCTTGGCAAGCTCTGTAATTTCCATTGGCACATAGCGGTTCATCTGTAAGATACAGTCTGCTTTATGGAAATAAGAGCCTGAGCTTCCCGCTACCAGAATAGTGGATATACCGGAGTTTTCATATAGCTCCTGCACCCGGTCAATAAACGGAATAATCGGCTCTACATCTCTTTGTACCACCCTTTGCATAAGCTCATCCCGAATCATGAAATTCGTGGCACTGGTATCCTCATCAATCAAAAACACCTTTGCACCCGCTTCCATTGCTTCCACCGTATTTGCTGCCTGGGAGGTACTGCCGCTGGCATCCTCTGAATAAAATGCCACCGTGTCCTTTCCGTTTGGAAGATTCCGTATAAACATGGAGATATCCACTTTCTGAATATTTCTTCCGTCCTCTGCACGGAGCTTCACCGCCGTGTCATCGGTAATCACATACTCCCTTCCGTCTCCTGCAATATGGTTATAAACACCCAGCTCCAACGCTTTTAACAGTGTAGACTTACCGTGGTAACCACCACCTACGATCAGGGTAATCCCCTGTTTGATTCCCATTCCCTTTATCGTACCATAATGAGGAAGCTCCAATGTCACCTCCATGGACTCCGGCGATTGAAACGGTACAGCTTCCTTCATCGGTAATTGTGATACCCCTGATTTTCTAGGGAGAATGGCACCGTTTGCCACAAATGCTGCCAGCCCCATCTCACGAAGCTGCTGCCTAATATATTCCTGGTCCTCGGCAAGGTTTGCCGTCTCAACCAGACTCTCCTTCCGATATGCACGCTGGAACAGGGTCTGTTTCACACACACTGGCAAAAATTCAAATAAAATCTTCTCCAATTCCCTTGCATTTATCGTTCTCCCATTTGCCGGAAAACCAATTTCCATCCGCAGCGTGATATCGCCGTTTTCTGCATTGATCACACAGGCACTCCGGTTCAAAATCTCCTGCCCCGGCTGACTTACACCGATTAGCCCACTTTTTCCAGAGCCCTTTGCCTTAAAAGAGTACTCCCTCACCTTCGCCGCCATTTTCCTCAACAAATAATCCTGCAAAGCGATTCTCTTACATTTATCATCATACAACACGGTATCAAAACCCGCTCTTTTTCCATCTACTAAGACACTGACCTTGGAAGGTGCCGCAAAAGGGTCTCCCTGAACGTGGTCAATAGACAAAATATAATCTGCAAACTGATATTTCCCCTTCGTATCCTTATATGCCGGATATCCTTTATGGTCTATTCTCTTTAAACAATCTCTTAAATCCGTATCTCTCATTATTCTCTCTCCGTTTCCTTTAGTCAATTTAATCAATGTGCATAATCCCCATTCAAGCGCTCCACTACATATACAACTGTCTCCACATACTCCCTTTACCTTCCGTACTTTTTCTTAAATGCTTCAATATCCGCCTCATTTCTCGCCAGCTCCGCATACTTAAGCTTTCCCGACACCGGATCCCTAAATCCAACGGTCATCTCTCCTGTACATATACTCTTGTCCACCTCAATATTAAAATCCACACAGGATTCTGGAACAGCCAGAGTATTTTTGTTTTTTCCAAATAAATGCATATATTCCCTCCGCTTTGTATGGTTACAGACTATTCTTTCGTGCTTCTTAGTATACGGGATTCTGCCAGAAAATGCAATAAAGTGTTGCCTCTCTATTTTTCCTCAGATATTTGACACACAAAAGTCTGCCCTATGAAAAACTTACGAAACAGAAACCCTGCTATGCTCCTCCGGCAGATATTTCAGATACGCATCCTCTGTAACAGATTCGGTAATGTTACTGCAATTCTCCCCAATCTTTTCCATACTGTGGAATATATTTGCAAAAATGTTGGTAAACTCGGGCTTGCATTTTCCCTCCTTAATACGTTTTTTATGATTCTTGCGCACATTTTTCTCAAGCTTTGCAATCCTCTTTAAAGACTGTGCCGCATCTGCCGCAGCGGCTTTATCCCCATACCGGATTAAATCCACAGATTTCATATACATATCTGCAATAATCCCGAAGCTCTCCTCTATTTCCACCATTGCCTTTTTAGAAAATCTGAATTCCTTCCTCTCCTTTTCCTTTGCACTTTCCAAAAGCTCCTTCATACATCTGCTGATTCGTTCCAAATCCTCTACAATATAGATAATCTCCGTTGTATGGGCTGCCTGCTCCTCATTCATATTTCCCGATGAAAATAGTCCAATTAGATAGCTATAAATATTTTCATGCATATCACGCACCCTTCCGGCAGTTCCGTCAGCCTTATCTAGATTCTCCTTTCCTCCCTCCAGCATTGCTTTTTTTATATCCGATAAAAATCCCTCTAACTGCTTTGTATACTCCATAATTTCTCTGGAAACCAGATGCAGGGCAACCACCGGCTGGTTCATCACATTGACATCCAAAAACTGCGGACGGGCATTCTCCCCATCCTTCTGATCCGGTAAAATCCACATAACAATCTTCACCATCAACCAGATTAACGGAATCCAGATAACGGTATTGATAACATTGAATACCGTATGTGCATTTGCGATCTGCCTTGAAATCACCTCCACCTCTATTCCCCCGGGTGAAAGAAATATAATCAGCTTTGCAAACCACGAAATGATAAGCATACACAAAATAGAACCTGTTATATTGAATACACTATGAGCAACTGCCGTACGCTTTGCATTTCTGGTCTGCCCGATACAGGCCAGCAGTGCGGTAATCGTAGTCCCAATATTGCTTCCCAGTAAAATTGGAATTGCCCCCTGTAGTCCTAAAATAGAGGACACTCCATCCGGTCCGGCCTGTGATGCAAAATTCTGCAATACTGCAATGACAGCAGACGAACTCTGCACAATTACAGTCATCCCCGCACCCAGTAAAAGACCCAGCACCGGAATATCTGCCACCTTTCCGATCAAATCCAGAAATACCGGACTAGAGGCCAATGGTTTCATGGTATTTCCCATAATCTCAATGCCGATAAATAGTATGCCAAACCCAAAAATGGTATTACCAATATACTTTATAACCTCTTTCTTTGCCAGAAAAGTAATCAGAAATCCAATAAATACAATGGGATAGATGTAATCACTGATATGAAACGCAATAATCTGTGCCGTAATCGTTGTCCCGATATTGGCACCCATAATAATAGATATTGCCTGGGGCAGGTTCATAAGACCTGCACTGACAAAACCGATTACCATAACTGTTGTAGCACTGCTGCTTTGCAATACCGTTGTGGTAAGCGCACCGGCTAAAACCCCCATCACCGGATTTTTTGTCAGCAAACCTAAAATATACTTCATCCGTTCCCCTGCTGCCTTTTGCAGACCGTCACTCATCATTTCCATTCCAAACAGAAAAAGCGCCAAACCACCAAATAAACCAAATAATGTATTCACTGCTTCCATCTTTACACCTCATACGCTTTCCCGTGCATCTTTTACACACGTTCTTATCTAATATATTTCTCTTTTTTTCCTATTTAATGTATAAGATTAACAAAAATGCAGCTTAAACAGTGCTGATTGCAGCTTAGACAATTTTTCTTTTCATTTTTCTTCTCATCACGTATGATACAAAAAAAACAGAACAGGAGGAAAACATATATGAACAAAGAAAAAAACCTTGGAGCAGAATACTTTTCTCTTGCCCTTTATGCCTTCGGAGGATTAGGGTTGGAAATACTATATGCCTATCTGATAGAGCCTGCAGTCTATGGTCATGGTCTTTCGGATTTTACCCCGATGCAGTCCATTCTTCACTGGATTATGACCTGCATCACCTGGGGAATCGTGGCATTCTTTCTTCTTCGCTATGCAAAGAGGGAGCTGGGCTTTACAATGAATACACCAGGGCAAAAAACAAAATTATGGCAATGGCTTACCAGCGGTCTTCTCATACTGATTATGACACTGATCAATATCGCAGATGTCGGAGAGTTAAAAATATATCACGAATTTAAGAAAATGGAATCCCTTGAATTCACCTTCCAGCATATCTATTATCTCGTAGAAACCATACTGTTTACCCTGATCATTGTATTTGGGCAGATTGCATTAGAGAAGTGGTTTAAACGGACAAATATCCCATTTGGCGGTATTCTTGTAGGGGTTACCTGGGGACTTGCACACTGGTTCACCAAAAACTCCCTCCTAATCGGTCTCGAGGGTATTGTTGTGGGCTTCTTATTCGGAACGGCTTACCTTTTCCTGAACAGAGATTTGAAAAAAACATATCTTGTATTAGCTCTGGCTTTTATCTTATAATAACCATATGCTTCGCATTTGGAGGTCAACGACTTGAAGGTAAACATTTACAAAGAAGATGGACTTAACGAAAACTATATCAATTTATATTATGATAAAATGGATACAGAGACAGAGATTGCCAAAGCTTTCCTGCTCTCCTTCCAAAAAAACATTATCGGTAAAGACCGGGTTAGTGAAAAGGAAAGAATGATCCTTCCCGGAGAAATCCTGTATCTGGAAATGGTAGACCGGAAATGCTTTCTGTATCTAAAGGATTCTGAATGGCAGACAGACGCAACCCTGCAGGGCTTTTTAGACCGATTCGGGAACCAGGGCTTTGTCCGCATCAGCAAATCAATGGTAGTAAATATTTTCCATATCCGTGAGCTTAAAGCCGAGGCAAATATGCGGGTCAATGCCATCTTAAAAAACGGAGAAGTTCTGACCGTAAACCGCAGCTACCGCAATGCCTTCTACAAATATTTAAGGACGACGAAAAAGGGGGATTTATCATGATTACCAGAAAGAATTTTTTGCCGACACTATGTGTTGTATATACGATTATCGTACTGACCAAGCTTATTCTTGAAGCAGTCATGGGACATACCGATATCTACTATACAGAAAATCTGCTGTTTATGTTCGTGGTATCCTTTGCCGCAGTATTCCTGCTGTCATTACATTCCTTCCTGCAGAATATCCCTCTTTTATTTATCATAATCGGGCAATATCTGCTTTTGATTGCATTTGTTGAGGGTGGAATATGGCTAATCAGCCTGTTTGAACCAGTCAGTCCTGACGGCTATCTGGAGATGTTTTTATCTGTATCCATTCCATATGGCATAGGTGCCGCAATCTATTATATCGAATATTTTAAACAGGTAAAAAAAATGAATCATTTACTTCAGGAAATACAAAGCAGGGATACCAGCGACTTTTCTGAATAATAAAAAAAGAAATACTGCTTTCTCCTGCAATACTTCTTTTTCTATTATTTCAGCTTAACCTGTTATTTATAAGTAAAATCACTAATCATATTTCGATATAATGTCATTGGGGCGTTCTGCATTTTCGTTAAGCTTCCACTCATCATTTTCATAGGAATAGCAAATCACGCCAATATCTCGAGACTGAATCCATATGTTATACGAGCTGCTTTCCCAGCAAATCCCCCAAAAATCAGAAGCCCGGACTGGCTCAAAAGAAAACACAAACACATCATTTTCCGTTTCATATACCGAAACTGTTATATTGTCTTTCTCTGTTTTGTCTGAAATGGCATAATACTTTCCATCATAACTGCTGATTCTGTCAAAAGTAAAGCTTCCCATATTCTTAGCTTTCTTAACAAAATTCTTTCTGGCTATAGCGATACCGCTAATACAGACGACAGCAACAATTAATATGAAAATGATAAGATTCCTCTTGTTATTCATCTTATACCCCTATTACTGTCTCACCTTAATATGCACCTCTCTAAGCTGCTGTTCTGTCACCTCTCCCGGTGCCCCACACATCAAATCCTGTGCATTTCCATTCATCGGGAACGGAATCACCTCGCGGATATTTTCTTCATTGCGAAGCAGCATGATCATACGGTCTACACCCGGAGCCATACCTGCGTGCGGCGGTGCTCCAAACTGGAATGCATTGTAAAGTGCTCCAAACTTCTCTTTCAAATCCTCTTCGGTATATCCGGCAATCTCAAATGCCTTCACCATGATATCCAGATTGTGGTTACGGACTGCCCCGGAAGACAATTCCACACCATTACATACGATATCGTACTGATAAGCAAGAATCTCTGTCGGGTCCTTCTCATTTAACGCCTCTAAACCACCCTGGGGCATGGAAAAGGGATTATGGGTAAAGATAATCTTTTTGCTCTCTGTATCATACTCATACATCGGAAAATCATTGATATAGCAGAAGCGATATGCATTCTTCTCCAATAAATCCAGACGGTTTGCAATCTCGGTGCGAAGCTGCCCAGCATAATCCGCCGCCAGCTTTTCAATATCGGCAATAAAGAAAATAGTATCTCCCGCCTGCAAGCCTGCCAGATCACGGATTTCCGTCTTCATATCCTCCGGAATAAATTTATCAATCGGTCCCTTATAACTCATATCCTCCAATACTTCCAAATATCCCAGACCACCCATGCCGATAGACTGTGCATATTTTAACAGCTTCTCATGCTGTCCCTTTGAAAGCTTGGCATGTACATTGATGGCACGCACGGTCTTATCATGAAACGGCTTAAAGGTACATCTTGAAAAGAAATCCGTTACATCAATAATACGAAGAGGATTCCTCAAATCCGGCTTATCTGTACCAAATTCCAGCATTGCCTGCTTATAGCTGATAACCGGAAATGGAGTCTTTGTAATCTGTGCCCCTTCCGGTGCAAACTTAGTAAAGGTCTCAAAAAGAACCTCTTCTCCTACCTTGAATACATCCTCCTGAGTAGCAAATGCCATTTCAAAATCTAACTGGTAAAACTCTCCTGGGGAACGGTCTGCTCTTGCGTCCTCATCACGGAAGCAAGGGGCAATCTGAAAATATTTGTCAATCCCGGACACCATTAACAGCTGCTTATACTGCTGCGGTGCCTGTGGAAGTGCATAAAACTTCCCCTTAAATTTGCGGGATGGCACAATATAATCCCTGGCACCCTCCGGTGAAGATGCGCAAAGAATCGGTGTCTGCATCTCCATAAATCCCAGCTCTGTCATTTTTTGTCTGAGGAAGCTGATTACCTTAGAACGGAAAATCATGTTATCCTTTACCTTTGCATTCCGCATATCCAGATACCGGTATTTTAACCGCACATCCTCTCTTGTCTCCTTTGAAGTCATAATCTCAAAAGGAAGCTGACGGTATACTTTACCCAATATCTCAACACTGTGGGCCTCCAACTCAATTGTTCCCGTCGGAATCTTCGGATTATAAGTCTCTTCATCACGATGTTCAATCACACCCTCAATGGAAATACAGTCTTCTTTATTCAGACCCTCCAGCAACGAGGTATCCCGCATAACCACCTGCATAATTCCATACATATCTCTTAAATCCACAAAAGATACGCCTCCATGGTCACGGATGTTCTCAATCCAGCCTGCAATTTTTAAAGTTGCTCCCACATCTCCCTCGCCAATCTGGTCAAGAGTACGGTTGCGGTAAATGTTGTTTGTGTTCATGTTAATCTCCTTTTTCTATTCCCTTATATTTTTTATCATGATACAATTCGTCATTCAGCTGTTCTTATATAAAAGAAAGTCCGCCCTAAACGAATTTCGTTCAGGACGGACTTTCTTATATCCGCGGTACCACCTGAATTACTGCCCTGTGACAGTCCCTCATCGGTTTCCTAAATAGAATCATCTACCAAAAACCTGCTGCTTCACGCACAGCTCACGGCGCACCTACTGATTTCCCTACTTTGTTCATTTAATAGAATAAATGAAACAATATGTGAAACGTTCAGATTGCGGCTGGTAAAGTGTTATTCACGTAGATTCACTCTATGGGGTTCTCACTATCTCCCACTCACTGGAAGCGATAATCTGCGTTACTTCTCTTCGTCATCGCCATTTGTGGCTATTATAGCCTAGTGTTTTCCGCTTGTCAACGTCTTTTCTTTTTCAGATGGAACAGCACCAACAATGTACTTATAGAAATGAACAACACACTTATTGCTAAGATTAATGGAGTATAATCTCCTGTCCTTGTTCTTCCTCCTGTCCTTTTCTTATCCGTAGTATCCTTTGGTGTTTTCTCCTTTGCATCATACATCGTAACCGTATTGTCTGTCAGCTGTTTATCGTTACCATCCTCGTCTATTGTATGCACACTGCCTTTCGCATCAAGATAGAATTGGATATCCTCCGCTAATTCGTATCCATCTGGAGCCTTATCCTCTCTCAGTGTATAAATAATCTGTTCATTTTCCTTGCTGGCCGTCAGCTTATCTGCCGGTATTTCCACTGCCCCATCCTTTGTCTTCCATGTATAGACAACAGTATCGGTAGCCTCATCTACAACCGACAAACTGGCTCCCTTAAGAAATTTTTTCGTTCCCTTTTCCAGTTTTGCTACGGTCACATGCAAAACATCATCCACCATAGTAACTGTCTGGTCCGTCACTGCCACCCCATTTACATATACCACGCCATTATCATCAATTCTAAAGATAATACTCTCTGCATATGCATATCCGTTTGGCGCCGCCGTTTCCGTCAGAATATAATCCGTATTTCGCTTAAACAAATCCATACTCCAATTCTTCGGCGTATCCGTACTCTCCCAGGTCAATGGTGTAAAATCGGTATCCTCCGTAGACGTAATCGTAAGCCATGCTCCCGGAATCTCTTTTCCCCCCACGTCTGTCTTGCTAAACGTTACTCCACGGTATTCATCATACATGGTAATCGTATTATCTACAATAGCCTCATTATCCAGTCGCTTTACCACACCCGTCTGGTCAATCACAAAAGATATCGGCTGTGCCTGTGCATACAGCTCTGGTGCCTGAAGCTCAGATAATGTATATACATATTCATCATTCAATGAAACCTGAAGCTTCGTTACATCCAGCTTATGAGGAGAACCGTCAGAAACCCACTGCTCTACGATATTGCCTTGTGCGTCCTTTACGGCCAGAGTAGCCCCCGGCAAATCGCTATTAGTTTTTAAAGACAGCTTGCGAATAGTTACCTCAAAACTTTTATTTTTTAATATAATGCGATTTCCCTCTACCCGTTCTCCATCGGAATATACATACTCATCTTCATCACTAATCATAAAATCAACGGCATCTGCATAGGTATATCCGTTTATTGTAACACCCTCTGACAATGTATAAGTAGTATCCCGTTTAAACTGTGAATATTTAAAATATTTAACAGTGCCATCCGTTACCCAGTCAACGGCTTCAAAATCCTCATCCTCCCTTGAAGTGATACACAAAGTAACTCCTACAAGATCTTCTCCCGTTGCTGCATCAATTTTTTGAACACCCAATTGTTTCTCATTATCCATAACCTCAATCAGGTTATTCTCAAATACTTCACCATATTGATCTTTTACAGAACCATCTTCATCAATATAAAACAGCAATGGCTCCACCATATCATATCCACTCGGTGCTTTTGTCTCAACCAGCAGGTACCAGTTCTTCAATTTTAAGTTTTTATAATTCAGAACCGTAGAGGACTGTGTCGACTGGAAGCTCTCCAGCATTTCCCCCTTTGTTCCATTCGCATCAGATGTATATAACTCAAATGAAGCCCCCGGTAAAATAACAGAATCCTCTGTCAGCTTTCTCACCCTGACACTGATTTTGGTATCTCTCAGCGTAAGCGTCATTCTATCATAGCTTAAGCTTCCCGCTGCTCCACTCATACTGGATATTTTTCCGTTTTCAACCGTAAATGTAACCTCTTTAGCCAAAGTATATCCAGCCGGTGCCGAAGTTTCCTTCAGTATATAGGTTCCGTCAGCTAAAGGAATCTGCTTAGGTACAGTTCCACTAATCCATGTCTCCACAACTGTACCATCCTGTGTAGTCACTGCCAGCTCAGCTCCCGATATCCTTCCGTTATTCGAAGCATCCACTTTATTGAAATAAAAGTCTTTTTTTACTTTATCGGTCATCACAATCGGATTTTCAGCAATTGTCATATTTGTACCGTTTACCCGATAAATTGTGCCGTCTTTGCTGATAGCAATTTTCACATCCTCTGCCAGCTCATAATCCAACGGAGCACTCTTTTCATGTATCGTATAATATATATACGTATTCTCCTGTTGCGGAACTTTTAACAAATGATACGGTATGTCTTTTGCCGTACCATCCGAGGTAAAGCTGTATACCACACTGCCGGAAGCATCATCAATCATCTCCAACAACGCTCCCATCAAACCGTTCCCCTGATCATCCTCTTTCCGTATAGCTAATGCAAGCTGTCTTTCACGCATAACAACATGATCTTCACTAACCGCTCCATCACCCTCTATATAGACCAGTGAGCCATCGCTATTAATTCTAAATTTAACAGCCTTTGCAAACTTATAGCCGTCAGGAGCTTTCAACTCCTTCAAGGTATACGTTTCCCCAACCTTCAATTTTGCAGCCGGTAATCTATGGGCAGTGGCTGTAGTGATCCATGTATCAATCAAAGTTTCACTGCTGTCATATACTGCCAGCTCGGCGCCTTCCAGCTCCGTAATACCGCTTACTGCCCGCTTGCTGATATAAACAGTGATCGGTGTATCTACAAAGCTGATATCCTTTACCGTATCATCTAAAATATGAACAGTTGGTGCATATAAGGAGTTCAGCAGATATCCAGCCGGTGCACCGGTTTCCTTCACCACATAATAACCAAGTGGCAGTTTTTCAAACATGGCAATTCCGTTTTCATCCGTAACGGCTTTATAAGCTGTGCCATCTGCTTTTTTATATACCGTTACTCCGTCTGCCTCATATAAAGTAAACTCTGCTCCCTTTAACCTGTTCTGGCTGACAAGTCCTGTCTTTAACACACGGATGGCTCCTAAAATCTGTTGATTTTCATATGTGTCAATAACCGGTACATTGGTAAAATCCGTTTTCCAAGCTATATATCCCACGTCATCTTTGTCAGGCACCTGCATTTGTGTAAGTTCGTTGTAGGTATATATCTTGCTGGATTTTTCTGGATCCAATTTGTAACCGGCAGGCGCCGTTATTTCCTCAACTTTGTATTTGACCGTTTCCTCATCCTTGTCAATAGCGATATTATGAAATTGTACATTTCCATTTTCATCTGAATACGCTGTAGCCATTGTTATCCACTTATTAGAACCCGATTCCTGCTTTGAAAGTTGAAATTCAGCACCCTTTAGCGGAATACTCTTGTTTTCCTTATCTACCTTTTTCAGATGAAATGCAAGATACTTATATCCCTTTTCAAGTTCTTGATTATCAATCACTGCAGCTGACTCATTTGGTGAAAGCAGCTTATAAAGCTCTGTATATTCTGTATTCTCAGTTACTTTAACCGTCCAAATTGTGTTATCCAGCTTGTAATCCAACGGAGCCTTTGTTTCCCGGATGGTATAGGTATCATAGATTAAGTCTTTAAAGGTGACAATACCGTTATCATCCGAAACAGCCTCTGACACTTTAAGTCCATTGCTGTCATATATGGTAAATTCTGCTCCTTTCAGGAAATTAGTTGTATTATTTGCATCCCTTTTCTTAAATGTAATAGATGCACTTTCTTTCGTATTAACAAAAGTGTTCTCTACCGTCTGGTTCTTGTTAACAATAGCTGTTTTATCAATATTGAATACTTTATCGGAAACAATATATCCCCTGATACCTGCTGTCTCTTTTACATAGTAATCTCCATACACAATATCGGTAAAGACCAGCTCTCCCTTAGAATCTGTTTTACCATCCTTTACTCTTTTCCCATCCTTTGTGTATAGGACAAAGGTAACTCCCTCTAACGGTTTCGCCGGAACAGAGTTATCTGTTTTCGTAACCTTAATATTAAACTTTATTCTCTCATTGATAACGTTTATTTTGCTTCCAGCAACGGAATTAACAACAACCGAAACTCCATCTGTATTAGCTACGTATCCTGCCTTAGTACCATTTTCTTTAACCACATAGCTCCCATACGGCAAATCCGTAAATACCGCTTTGCCGGCGGAATCCGTTGTGACAACATACGGTCCTCCATCCTTTTCATAGGCAGTCGTACCATCCGCCTGATACAACGTAAATCCAATTCCCTCTATCGGTACTGCCGGAATTGCATCATCAGTCTTAGTAATCTCGATATAACCAAGTGAAGTTTCATTCTCCACCGTAACTTCTTCCGTCAAATTTTCATTCTCGGTTCCGTCTCCAATAGTAATAGAGTGTATAGTCGAATCTATCACATAACCTTTCGGAGCTGATGTCTCACGATAATAATAGGTTTTTCCTAATTCCAAATCAGAAAATGTCAATTCGCCATTTGCATCTGTCAACTGGTCATCTATAACATCCGTACACTCTGCATCCTGATAAAGAGTAAATCTGGCACCCTCTATCTTTGTGGTCTCATCTCCCTTTTTCACCTTATGAAGTACCAGCTTTGCCTGCCCCTTTGTATTGACAACAGAAATTGCACTTAATGTGCCAACGGTAACCGGTGTCCGGTCATATGTAACCGTTCCGTCCGTCTTGACAGTTGCTGAATAAACAGTTGGTACCGCCTCTCTCACATAACCTGGCGGCGGATTGATTTCTTTTATATAGTAGGTAACCGCAGCAGTGTTACTGTATTCCACAGAAAACGTGGCGATTCCTGTGGTATCGGTAACTCTTGATGCCACTAAATTCATACAAGCTGGATCCTTAAATAATCCGAATTCTGCCCCCGGTAATACCTGTTTTTTTCCGTCTGTTTTATATATATTAATCTGTGTCTGCAGCTTAATCGGCTGATTCTTTATCACAACCTCAATATATCGAACACCGGAAGCATCTGCCTGTAAATCTTCATCTTTAATGACAATCTGCTCATCTGTTTCATTCTTAACATACCCATCCGGAGCCTCTGTCTCATGCAGTGTATAAGTGATTCCAGCTTCTGTCGAGCTTATGCCAGTAAATACTGCAAATCCGTCCTCATCTGCCACTGCTGTGCCTGCAGATATTCCCTGATAGAAAATTTC
This sequence comes from uncultured Clostridium sp., assembly GCA_947178475.1. Classification (GTDB taxonomy): domain Bacteria; phylum Bacillota; class Clostridia; order Lachnospirales; family Lachnospiraceae; genus CAG-590. The sequence goes on from CAMWYM010000002.1 coordinate 21,331, forward strand.
AAACTCCGCACCTGACAGCGGCTCTCCTGTCTGCGCATCCACTTTTCTGATCCGCAGCTCCTTTTCCAAAACAGAACCTGCCGAAGAGGAAGAGAACGATACATTCTTCACTTCATCCGAGGTAGCAGAATCAGCGTATCCGTCACCTATAAAATCCACCGTATTCTTAATGGTCATACTCTCTAAGCGGTTATCGGATATATTAAACTTTGTCCTGAAAACAAATTCGTAGGTATTCTTTCCGATTTCAGGAAGCTTGACTGTAATCATATTATTAATCACAACTACTGTATAATCTGATGCAGCAACCTCCTGTCTCTGCCCATTTACAACCTTATACAAGGTACCGGATACGTAGTCAAAATAATCCTCCAGTTTATCTTTAATCACAGGATTCTCAATTTCTGACATGTCATATCCTGCCTCATTGATTTTGACCGTCCAATCCACATAATCCTTACCGCCCTGATAAGCATACTCTTTTCCAAGAGTTCCTCCTACAACTCCCTCTACCGTTTTACTTGCATTGTCGGTTACTTTGACATCCCCCTCATAATCTACTTCAATAGAAGCACTATTCGTATAACTTCCATCCTTGCCAATATTGTCCTTATTTTTTAGCCTCGTTTCATACTGAATAGCAAAGGAATGGTCAATATAATAAGAATCTTTTAATGTATCCCTTCCAAACTCATAAGATAAGGTATTTGTTCCCGCATCATAATTGGGTTCTACCTTCATCATCTGGCTGCTGTCCCATGCATAGGTATAATACATCAACTGAAATGTTCCCTCTACATATTCCATATCATCCGGAAGCTGGTCTGAAATCTTGATACTTTCCTGCTTTAGCTGAGGTTCCTTTACCAGCAATGTCCACTGAACCGTTCCGTTTTCAGTTATTTTCCCATCTTTCTCCAGCAAATCTGGTTTTTTATATTGAAAAGACTTATTGGCATCAGAAGGTACCGTCTTTCCTTCCCATTCCAGTACAGCCCTGTTATTTACGGAATACCAGCCGTCTTCCGTCCAAGACGTATCCTTTTCATTCAGCTTCGTCACTACCGTAATCACCTTTTTATCGGTAATGGTTCCCAGATCAATCGTCGTACCATTCATCTTGTAAGCCGTACCGTCAGCACCCGTTGCACTGACAAAACTCATCTTTTTATCATCAAACACTTCCCTAAGCTTCGCATCCTTCAGCTCTATTCCCGCCTCATTAACGGTAATCGTCCACGTAAACTGTTTCGTAATATCATTATAGGAATTACACACTTTTTGGATCAGATTCACTCCATTGACTGTTGCCTCAACCGGTACATCATACTTATCACCGGTTAACTGTCCCTTATTTTTATAATTCGACTGTGAAATATTTTCTACTGCGGTTGTATAGATAAGGGTAACTGTGTCGCGATATGGTGAAGGCGGTGCATTAAAGGTAAATCCGGTATCCGTATTGCTGACACTCCCTGAACCACTCGTCACACTAACTGAAGTACCAGGAGCCAGAGTGAGCCCCTCTCCAAAGGTATCGGTGTAAACAGTCCCCCCGATATCCAACTGATCCTTGTTAATGGTAACCTTCCAAGTAATGGTATTGTTCTCTACATTAAATTCACCGCTTTTTTCCAATACTGCTGGCACAATATGAACATTTCCATGTCCCCGTACACTGGTCTGTGTCTCGTTCTCCGGATTCACCGCTACCGTATTGTTTACAATCACTCCTCTATCGGTAATCTTATCCGGAAAAATACTTTCATCATATTCAGTTAAAAAGGTAAGCTTTGTTCTCCAGTTTGGCTTAGAATCCTGAACATGAAACGTAACCGTGCCTCCCTGAACAGACTCGGAAACTGTACCATTTGAGCCATATGCCTCATCCGTCAACTTTGCCGAACCCGGTACATAGGTAAGCCCTGCAGGCAGCACATCCACCACATCTGCCGTCAGAGAATCCCTGCCATTTAAATCTACCTCTACCGCCCACTCAATATAGGACTTTCCATTCTGCTCTACCTTTGTACCACTTTTATAAGTCTTTAATTCTCCCGGTTCATCATTTTCATTCCCTTTGTCTCCCTCCGTGATATCCACTTTATATGTAAATTGTCCGGAAGCAGTGGGAAAGGACAACTCATGCTCCCCCAAATCCTTCTGCAGCTCTGAAGAAAATTCACCAGAAAACCTTACATAAAACGGTACATTGGGCTGATCCTTAATCGCATCTTCATAAAAAGTAAAAGTTAATGTCCCATCCTGGGAAATCACAACACGTCCGATTGATTTATTATTAGCGTCCTTCAACTCATGCGTTGCATTCACATCTACACGGATTCCATCTGAGATATGATAAACATATTCCTTACTGCAATCCACAGCATTCCCATCTCCCATAACAAAGTTGAAAGTCATATCAATCTTTGCATCACCAGGAAGAACCGCTGTCTCCGTAGTTGTCATATTCACAACCTGCATCTTCCCGTCCTCATCCCGATAGGATGCTTCCAGTGTCAGTTTATCCAATCGGATTGTCGTATTATCCAATAAATTTGCCGAACCATCAGCATATGCAACCACCATATCGTCCTGTTGCAAAGCAATTGCCGCCTGTTCTGTCTGATTGACAAAGATATTGTCCTCCAGCAAACCAGAATCATCATTCCCATCTTCCACATGCAGCAGATCCTCTGTCTCCTCTGGCTCTTCACTGACATCTGCTGCTTGTTCATTTTCCGTCTCCTGCTCCTCTACAGGCACTACTTCCTGCGTATCCTCATTTACTGTTTCCATTTCCGTCGCAGAAGTTTCCTGCTCCATGTCTGATTCTTCCTCAGCCTGCTCTGTCTGATTATCCATAAAAAAACCTCGTTCTCCTGCGATATCATAATTTACCGGCATTACCGAAAAAACCAAAATCACAATCAGACCTAACGCAATCCATTTGTTTTTTGAAAATAGTTTCATCCCTCATCGCCCCCTGTATTTTTGCACATTTTTGTTATATTTTAAATTTTTCTAACATTTCATAACTTTACATAATATATTTTATACGATATTCATCCATTTTTCAAGCAATTTCATCTAAAAAGCAGAAGATTTTACTTTATTTTTATGCATTATGTTAACTTATTACTAATAATTTCAACTATCCTTCGGCTATATCATAATGAAGCTCACTGATGCTCGCACATCAGCGCAATTCATTATATCACACATTTCCCTTAAGTTACATTGTTTTCTCTAATATATTTCCGGTATAAACTTCTCCACCAATTTTCCTTTTTTTCCCCTACCTTTATTCTTAACGTAAAAGAAGCCTATTACAGAAAAAACCACTGCTCCGACAAAATTGACAAATAAATCTTCCATCGTATCATATAACCCAATATCCAGATATCCATCCACCGGAAGCATTTCTCCATTCACCATAACAGTATCAATATGCTGAAGCACCACAGGATTATTCAATCCCTCCGGATCAAGAGTCACGGAAGATATCGCAGTCAAAACGGTATCCTTTTGCATATCCATTTTAAAACAATAATCCATACTAAATTCAAAAAACTCCCAAAATACACCTATGGTCATAGAAAAACAAAATGCCACAATAGCAAGATATAATGGTGACAGCTTAAATGAAAACTTATCGTTACGGTTCAACAAATCTACCAAACTAAACCCGATAGCCGCCATCAAAAAACCGTTTAGTGTGTGCAATATCGTATCCCACACCGGAATTCTGATATACATCGAGTGAATCTCTCCCATAATCTCGGCAGCATAGATAAAAAGCAAAATAATTGTTTCCATCAGATCCGGAATACGGATTCGCAGCTTTCGCTCAACAAAGGCCGGTACGATAAACAATATCAATGTGAGTATGCAGAGAAATACGTTTTCGTAGTTGCGGTTCAAAAACTGGGCTATCAGCACACCAAAAACCGACAGCCTCAATAATAGATAAATTGAAAATACCGCTTTGCCGGACCCATTCGCCCTGTCTTTCCTTCTACCGGATAATGCCATCTTTACCCATCTTCTTTTTCTGTCCTATTTTATAACTATTCATCATAATCCCTGCATATGATGATTTTATGTAGAATCCTTCTTCCCATTCTGCTTCTTTTCAAATTTTCCTCATCAAAAGTCCTTTATCTGTTTTTTTCCTATAAATCAGCGTTTCCGGTATAAATATGAGCAATTACTCACTCGTATTTTTTTGTTTTGAGTAATTGCTCATATTCTTATTTGGAATATATATCAGGATAACAATCCAACCATAATATGCTCCATATCCAACAGCGGATGGGCAGACATCACAAGCTGCAGAGATTCAAAATTATTATAGGAATGTTCGACCTCTTTGGAATAGGCATGAGCTATCCTCACCTGATTCTCATAGGTAAAGCTTTTTTCCTGCTTTAGCCAAAGTGCCGTATCCAGTTCCAAAATCACCAGATAGGAAACCACTGCAAATTTAACCTTCGTCAGTGCATCATGGTCATAGGAAGCGCCGAGGAAATAATTAAATATATAGTATACCAGTATGTGTTCAAACTCATATTCCTTTTCCCGGTAGTAATCCTCAAATTCCCCACATGCCGACTCATAGCTTTGACAGTTATCCTCATCGCTCAGGATTTCCATCCCACCCTGTAAAAGCTCCTTCCAATCCTCTTTAATATTCTCTAATCCTTCAAACATATTGAGAAGCTGTTTCATCCAAGTCTTTTTTTCCGCTGTCCGGTTGCTGTATTTTACAGGCAGGGCATTCCTTACAAACCTTTGCCGGAGCTGCTCGTATTGTCCTGCATCAATCAGCTCCTGTAACTCATATGCAGACAAGAGAACCTCCGCAGCCCGGTATTTAACAGGCTTTTCTCTGTCCTGCAAAATCCCAAAAAAATATTCTCTCACCGAAAAAAGCACCTCAAAAAGAGGCTTATCTAATTTATTTGTATGCTTTCGCTTCCAAAAGGCAAGCGAATGTACCGGTTTCATATGCTTCAAGCCATACTCCGAATCCGCTCCCTCCCGACAGCAAAAAGTCATCTGCTGCTTCTTTTCCAGCATAATACGACTTACCTCTGGGCAGGACATAGTAAGACTCACTTCTTTTAAATCCTCAAATTCCTCGATATGCCGTGGAAAATTAGTACAGGTCTCGCAAAGACACTCCTCGCCCAGCTCGATATAGATATCACACAGATTCTCCTCATTTAAAAAGGGACACCGCGTGCCATTTAAGATAAACTGTCTATCCTTCACACGGGTATTGTCCCTTAACCTTTTTCCAAAGCTTCCTCTTTGTTTCATATAATGCTTAAGGGAAGCCTCATCCAAATCAATCTCCCAATTCTCGCAGCAGGAATCCTCACAACTTCCGCCAATGCATTGAAAATCATCATACCATGATACGGTTCTGTATTTCATAACAACCTCCAAAACTGTCCGATAAGCCTTGTAGCAGCCCGGTCTATCTCCTCCGTACAAACCAGGTTCCCACTTCCTCTCCCTCCATGATGCGGTAAAGATTTTCCGGATCATTACCATGGGCAATATGCATATCCATTCCGTGAATAGTCGCATATTCTGCCGCTTCTAATTTGGTCACCATACCACCGGTTCCCCGATTAGAGCCGGAACCTGTTGCCAGTCCCCGGATTTCATCATTGATTTCCTCCACCTTATATATCAGTCTCGCCTCTGGATTCTCATGCGGATTACTGTCATACAAGCCTTCAATATCCGACAGGATAATCAACCGGTCAGCCTCACACAGATGGGCAACAATAGCGGAAAGCATATCGTTATCACCAAAAATCTTCTTCTCCGATTCAATCTCTGCATGGCTGACAGAGTCATTTTCATTTACCACGGGAATCATATTGTTTTCCAGCAGTGCCTCAAAGGTATTCTTCAAATTCCTTCTCTTTGCCTTGACACCGATATCCTCTGCCGTCAGCAAAATCTGCCCTACAATATTTCCATACTCTCCAAAGCACTTATCATAAATATGAATCAGCTCACACTGCCCCACCGCTGCTGCCGCCTGCTTCATACACACATCCTTCGGCTTCATCGGCAGCCGCATTTTGTTGATTCCAACAGCAATAGCCCCCGATGATACCAATATAACCTTATGTCCATCATTATGCAGTGAAGACAATACCTGTGCCAGCTTATCGATAGTCCGAAAATTCAATGCTCCTGATTCTCCCGTTAACGTCGAGGTTCCCACCTTGACCACAATTCTCTGTTTATCCATTATCTGTCTATCTCTCCTTTATCGTGCACCCATTATGTCAGCGGAGAACTGCCGCCTTTTTCTTCTCCTGAACCTTCTCCCGCTCCTCCCTGATCACGGTAAGAAAGCGTTCCCGAATATGAAAGTCCACATCTTCACCCAGCAGCTTCACCTTATCGCCGACAATAACCCCGCCAGCCATGGAAAAATGACCACCACCGCCGCCAAGATCCTCCAGCGCCCGCTGGGTAATAGTTCCTGCGTGATACACCGGTGTCTCATTGCGCACCGAAAACTTATATCCCCCGTTACGCATCGCATAAACCACAGAAAACTCCACTACATCCAATCCTAAGATAAAATCTGAAATCATGGCAATCAAAGCATCGGGACAATCAAAAGAAATCTTTGCAAATCCCACATTCTCATAAATCTTGATAGTCCGCATCGCTTCACCATATGCATATAAATCCTCAATCTCCATATTGTTGTTATATAGAGAAATAATTTTCTGGTTGTCCGCCAGTCTGTGCAGACGGGCAAACATTTCAATATCGAAATCTGTAACACCCCGGTTAAAGGAATCCGTATCCATTTTTAATCCATACAGCAATGCCGTCGCCGTATTAGTGTCCAGCGTAGTATCACTTTCAAAAAAGTAATCTGCCACAATCGAACAGCAGGCACCACAGATGCGGATATCGCTGTATTCATAAGCACAGGGAATAACTGTGGGGTGGTGGTCGATACACGCCACTTCATCCCCTATAAAATCCGTAATATTGGAATTATATTTCTGTGCATCGATGGTGACAATATAATCCTTCTCTACCATGTGAGGCAAATCATCAATGTGCACCGCTTCAATTCCAAATTCTTCAATCATGCGCTTAGTACTGTTCTTCTCTATCTTACCAGCATAGCAGATTGTAGTTTCCACTCCGTTTGCCTTCAAAAACACCTGCATACCGTAAGCTGCCGCAAGCGCGTCCGGATCCGGGAAATTATGTGTCTGCAGGTATACCTTACGACTCTTTAGCAAATCAACCAGTCTTCTCCACTCCATGTAATACCCCCATTTATCTCTTCTATAAATACAAATTTCTTTATCAAAAACGTTTCTGCAAAATACGTTTTCTCACTATATCCTGCCATGTAATCATAGCACAAGCTGAATATATTCTCAACTTTTTCATGCATTGATTTATCATTTTTTCGCATACTACTAAAAAAGAAAAGTTGTAGCAGAACGGAGAAAATTATGGAACAGACCATCTATATAAAAGCACCGCAATGTATCGAAATCACTACACCGGAAGTAGAGATACAGGATTTCTTAACCGTCTACGCTGCCGATAAGGCATTGCGTGAAGAGGTTGAACATATTCATTTTTATTCCTTTACCAAGGGCAAATCCGAGCAGATTGTTGTATCTGTTTTAAAAATTATTGAAGTCATAAATACCAGAATGCCGGATATCACTGTGGAAAACCTTGGGGAAGGTGACTTTATTCTATCCTACCAGCCAGAAGATAAGCACGCCAAAATCAAGGAACACATATATACCATTTTTATCTGTCTGGTAGCCTTCTTTGGCGGTGGTTACGCCATTATGGCATATAACACAGACATCGGAGCAAAGGAACTTTTCACCTATCTTTCCACCCTTTTTACCGGAAATCCAAAATCCGGAGTAATCTATATCGTCAGCGCCTATGCCGTGGGACTGACAGGGGGAATGTTACTATTTTTTAATCACTTAGGTGGCAAAAAAATCACCTCCGACCCTACACCGTTAGAGGTTCAGATGCGGCTTTATGAAAAAGATGTAAGCACCACAATTATCAAGGATGTAAGCCGCCGGGATGAAAGCATTGATGTAACAAAATAGCCAATATGGTTTCCCTGGCAGTTTTCCCCGATATACACAATTTTATCAAAGAAAGCAGGAATATACTATGCATTGGATTAATTATACACTACTGGTCATAAGCGGGCTCTCTGCCGGCGCCATAACTGCTGCTGCATATGTAGCATTTATTGCCATACTGGGAATTTTCCCGAAATTTGCCGAGAAGACAAAGACTGCCAATGAATGTATACTGTATGAAAATTGTCTGGTTTTAGGTGTATTGACCTCCACCTTCCTACAGTTTTTTGCCTCCTATGCCTCTGCCGGTCTGGGCGAAAGCACGCTTCCTCCCACTGTTATCGGCAACGGCATTCTGATTCTCATCGGTCTTTTTGGAGGTATATATATCGGCTTTCTCATTGGCGGACTGTCGGAGATATTAAATGTCATCCCCATTTATGCCAGAATAACCCATATCGGCAATAAAATTGGCTATATCATATTTTTTATCGCTCTGGGAAAGGGAATCGCTACCCTGTTGCAATTTTGGGTACTGGATGCATAAAATATCTCCTGTCCCATATACTAATCAGGAAATCATAACACAGAAAACATACATGAAAAATTAATTTATCCATTAGGAGGGATTACTGTGAAACAGAAACTCAGCAACGAAGAATATAATGAATATGTAGAACAGGTTACCCCCACTTACAGTGTATGGAAAAACTGCTTCAATGCATTCTGGGTAGGCGGGTTAATATGTGTAATCGGGGAGCTGATCTTTGCCTTTTTCACCACAAAGCTTGGTTTCGGCAAGGATGATGCTGCCAGCTTTGAATCTATGTGTCTGGTACTGCTCAGTGTTATTCTCACCGGTCTAAATGCTTACGGCCACATTGCCAAGTTGGGCGGTGCCGGCGCTTTGGTTCCCATCACCGGATTTGCCAATTCCGTAGCTGCACCTGCCATAGAATACCAGAAGGAAGGACAGGTATTCGGTATCGGCGTAAAAATTTTCACCATTGCCGGTCCGGTTATCCTTTACGGTATCTTTACCAGTTGGATTCTTGGCATCCTCTATTATTTTGGCGGTATGTTCGGACTGTGGTAGTTCAGCTGTCAGGGCAGAAGGTGTTCTGACAACCATTTTTTCCGTGCAAAAAAAGAGAACTCCGTATGACGGATTCTAGAAAATCCATTTCATACGGGGTTCTTTTTTGTCTCATCAGCCAAAGAAATTGTACTTGTTTGCTTCAAAGGAATCGGAATAGGACAGCCCTTTGGCATTATATTGATTAGATACACTATTCAAAACAGCATCTGCATTATCTGAAACCTTGCTACTGATAAATTCCGTTCTTGTAGTAAACTTGGAATTTTCCCCAAATGCCGCCTTTAATGCATCATAATCTGCACTTTCCAAGGCTTTCTTGTCAACAGCCAAAGAACCGTCTTTGTTCTGAGTGACTCCAACTGCTCTCAGCTGCTCTGCTGTCGCTTCTGCCGCATTCTTAAGCTCTCTATGATAAAAACTATTCAGAGAACTGTCAGCCTTCTTCAACAGCTCCAGTGTCTTGTTATAATGCTCCACCATACTTTCAATCTCCAAAAGAAGCTCTTTTGTATCTCCTGATTCCTTTGCCTTTTCAAACAGGGATTTCTCTCCGGTTTCTGTCAGCTTCGAGGCACCGGCAGCCAATTTATCTGCTGCGCCACCCAGCTCCTTTGTACTCTTCTGCAAAGCAGATATCTTCTCGGCATTCTGCTTACTGGTCAGAGCATCAAGCAGATCTCCCGAACCACTGCTTTGCTTATTCAATACACTTAACAGGCTATTCTGTAATATCGGAAGTCCTGTTTCTCTGGATGTCTGTGCTAACATCGATGTTGTAATTCTCATAATCTGTCCTCCTTATTTGTAACCAATTTTGCTCTGCAAAATTGATTGCCTGCTTGCCCGCCATCACGAAGTGATTTTTAATGCGGGCAATTCCCGTCTCATAAATTTTCATAATCTACTTGACACTATCTTTCGCTGGCAGCCCGGATTTTCTGTCATCAGTCGGCAGCACTGCCCTTAGATTTGTAGTAATCCTCAAACAGCTTATTAGTCGCTGCAAGGGTTTCCTGAGAAATCCCCGGAAGTGAACCTCCCCATGCCTTCTCAGCCAGTTTATATCCCTTTTCCACAGCCGCCTGCATCTTTTTCATTTTTTCCACATCATCTCCGGCAAGGGCACTGGCAAAATCAAACAAACGCTGCGAAGTCTGCTTAACACCATAGTATCCATCCTCTGCAATATCCTTCTGCGCCTGAGCCTTTGTCTGTGCATCAACCGTATAGTTGCCGCTGGCAATAAACCGCCATATGCCGTTTGCCTTGCCATATGAATTGGTCTGTTGTCCAAGCATCTTGCTTACCATATTGGTCAGGTTCTGTGCTCTCGAATCTGCATCTGCCTTCAACTGTTGAACTAATGCAGCCCTGTCAGCCTTGCTCATCTTCGTCACAGAGTAGGTTGCCTTCTCAGTGCTTTGAGATGATTTCTCGTAAACAGCGGCCTCATCCTTTTTATCGTTTACCGCCTCCTGATTCTTTGCCTCAGCTGTCTGATTTACTGCACCTGAAGCTGTTCCTGTTGCTGCATAAGCACTTGTGTAATTGCTTACATCATTGATTCCTACTGACATCGTTCTCATCCTCCTTGATTATTATTGTAATCCCTTACTTTTTATTGATATCTTATAATCCCCAGAATAATCCGGAGCTTATAAGATACCTCTGAAAAACACTTTTGCAAGCAGTTTTCCCATAAATGATTATCCGGTAAAGCTTTCGGTTTTGCAATACAAAGAGCACAAACAAACCATTTGACGGCACAAAATGACCAATCCCGAATTGTGCTCCTCAGTCACCGTCATCCGCTATACATTTTCCTGCGGAATTCCTCCCTGATACCGGCTGTATTCTTTCTTTACATGCTGATATCTGGACTTGGGTACAGACAATTCCTCCCCGGTGGTCAACCGCATAACATAGCTGCTGATTCTGTCAACATACTGCATATTCACCAAAAAGCTCTGATGAATTCTTACAAAATCCATTCCCGCCAAATCCTCTTCAATATCACCTAGCTTCCTATATATCCGATATAAGCCTTTTTGTGTATGAAAAAAATTTCTGTGCTTATTTGTTTCAATATAAATAATATCGTCTGCCTGTAGTACAGTATCTCCTTCCACAAAAGAGAAACGTACCATACGACCTTCTCGCCCTGCTTCCTTCAAAATGCTCCTCCGTAAATTATTTTCCACAACCTGATAGTCAAAAGTTATCCGTATCTGTTGCTATCTATCATTTCCTATTTTATCGGTTAAATCAGTGACCAAACTACACCGCAAAAGCACAAAGCGACTATTTGATGACACAAAACGACTATAAACCTGTTAAAGCAGCCGGGACAGCCACACTTTAAGATCAATCTTCCCGCCGATACACTGTATCGCCTGCTCGTCGCTCACCTCTGCGCGGTCAATAAGTACAGCATCACCTCCACCGCCGACTCCCGGCAGTTTGGAAAATCCACCAAAATACAACAGCACTATTTCTTCCTCAATATCCTGATCTGCCAGAATCCTCTCAAAGCCTTTTCTGTCAATACAGACCTCTCCATTCTCAATCCGTATCACCTCCCTGAGAGCGCTGCAATCCTCCACCAGTCTTACATGCCCTGTCACATTATAAACCGTCATTTCATCAAAGTCGGTATATCTGGGATAGGATATGTCAAGCACAAAAACAAACAGCAAAAGCAGCAACAGCCCACTGCCACAGGCTGTCACCCCTGCAGTCAGCCTGCTATATGGTTTAAAATCTGCAATCTGTTTCATTCTCCGCCGGATACTTCCATAACCTTGTTCTGCAGCAAAAGCTGCCGAAAGCTCTATTTTATCCTGTCCGTCTTTCAGCATCTGTATGCTTTTTAATAGAAGGCTTCCATAAGCAAGAGGAGATTGACTGCTCTTTTGCATAGTTACACAGTCACAAATATCCTCCATATCCGAACGAAAAGTCCGGGTAGAGAGATGCAGGAAAAAATTCGGCCACAGTAATATTCTAAGAATGTCCCACATCAGAAAACACCATAAATGCCCCAGCCGGATATGTGTCCCCTCGTGCATAAGAATTACCTTTAATTCTTCCTCCGGCAAACCGGAAAGCATCATCTCCGGTACCACAACAACGGGCTTAAACAATCCGGTGGTAAAGGGTGAAACTGCACAATCGCTGACTACAAACTGTGTTTTTGCAAGTCCTGTCTGCTGTAAAAAATCTGCGTTTGTAAAAGTCTGTTCCCCATCCTGTGCAACAGTCCTTAATTTCTTAACCTCCCGCCTTAAATTCTCCCTCCTCCTAAAGATCCATATTGCCGTGCAAATCATTCCCATCACATATATACATGGAATCCATCGGTGTATAATACATATTTCCTGCCATGGATACAGAAGCCTCACCCCAATATGCGTTTCATAAATCCACTTCATTTTTCCCATAAACGGCGCCAGCAGCAATCCCCCCCAAACTGCTCCTCTTAAAAATACCCCGTTAGCAAATACAACCCTCCGAAAAACACAAATTACTGCCAGCATACATAACGAGATGATGACCGCCCTGCCCAACAGTATCACGTAGTAGGTAAATGCAAAATCACAAAACCCTATACAATCCAACAAAAATTTTTCCAGTGACATTTCTACTCACTTCCTTTGCCTTTGCGAAGAATCTCTTCCAGCTCTTTTATCTGACCATCCGTCAAATCACAATTTTGAATCAGAGACGCCAACGCATTGGTCTTATCTCCTGCAAAATAACTGTCTGCAAATCTCCGGCTCTTCTCACCAAGACATTCCTCTCTGGTCTTAACCGCAAAGTAATGGTATATTCTGGAATCCCTTTCATCAATGGTATAGTCAATAATCCCCTTTTGAGATAACCTGTTAATCAAAACCCTTATCGTCTTTGGTGACATTTCCTTTACACCCTCCAACCGTTTGATAATCTCCAAAGAGGTAAGAGGATTTCCACTCTCCCAAAGTATCTCCATTACCAGCCATTCCGTCTCACTGGGAGTTTTATCCCTTTTGAACATAGCAAACGCCCTCCTTTGTACCTGCTGATTAATATATCGGATAACAAGTGTAAATTATTTAGTTTCTTCTATAATTAAATTAAAATACTACGCCGGAATATCCGCTCCCAGATATCCCGGCTGGTTATGTTCAAAAGACCACGCTAATCACACTTCTCCCTCAGCTTTAATAATATTTTCTTTTCCATTCGGCTGACCTGCACCTGAGAGATTCCGATTTCTTTTGCAATCTCTGTCTGTGTTCGATTTTCAAAATATCTCATTCTGATAATTTTTTCCTCCACCTCCTCAAGCTGCTTAAGCAGATCCTCCACTACCATCTGGTTCAGAAGTATTTCATTTTCATCCTCCTCGCAGGCAATTTTATCCATCAAGTAAACTGCATTTCCGTCATTTTGATAAATTGTTTTCTGAATGGATTCCACCTCTACATTTGCCTCTAATGATGCAACAATCTCCTCTACATCAATCTCCAATATTTGGGATAATTCCTCCAACCTTGGTTCCACCCCTGTCCGGTTTATCATTTCCTCTCTTGCTTTTTTCACCTTATACGCTGTCTCCTTCAGCGTACGACTCACCTTGATCATTCCGTCATCCCGCAAAAAGCGTTTGATTTCTCCACTAATCATCGGAACCGCATAAGTGGAGAATTTGACCTCAAATGACAAATCAAATTTGTCAATGCATTTCATTAAGCCAATGCATCCAATCTGATAAAGATCCTCCAGCTCATGTCCTCTCCCAATAAATCTTCTTGCAACAGCCCACACCAAGCCTAGATTCTCAGTGACAAGCTGTTCTTTTGCGTCCTGGTTTCCCTCTTTTGCAAGCTTTAATAATTCTAAGGTTCTATCCATGACGCCTCCTGCTATTCTGTTCTATTGTTTGAATTCTCTCCTATACTTTTATCCTCCGCCTCCATTCCATGAAAATCTTTCCATTCGTTTTCCTGTTTTATCACCTTTCGCATGGTGACCACTGTCCCCTCTCCAACGGTAGATTCCACAAACAGCTCATCCATAAAAGCCTCCATAAAAGCAAACCCCATTCCCGAGCGTTCCAACTCCGGTTTAGAGGTATACATCGGTTCCATGGCCTTCTCAATATCTGCGATTCCCACACCATAATCCGTCACAATAACCGTGATCGTATCCTCCACGATTCTGGTCTCAATCCGGATTCTGCCATCCCCATTTTCATATCCGTGAATAATCGAATTGGTTACCGCCTCCGAAACTGCTGTCTTGATATCTGCTATTTCCTCCAGAGTCGGATTCAGCCTTGACACAAAAGCTGCCACCACAACTCTTGCAAAGCTTTCGTTTTTTGATATGCTGTCAAACTCCACTACCATTTGGTTGTTAAAACGTTCCATACTATATCCCCTTTTCTTTTTATACTATATATTTTAACCGTAGTTAATTTTCATTTTATTCATCATCCACTCATCAATTCGCCAATGCATCTCATCAATCTATTTTTTAACGGCATACTTATCCTCTATTTGGGCAAGTGCCTGTTCCACATCCTCCTCCCTTTTTGCCACACGGTAAAGACCGGATATTTCCAAAATTCTGGCTATCTTATCATTCACGCCCACAATATAAACATCCCCCCTCAAATAGCGAACCTCCCGATACCTTCCCATAACCAATCCAATGCCTGAGCTGTCCATAAAGTTTGTATTTTCGTAATCAAATATCACATCGCGGATTTTTTTACCAACAAAAAGAGAATCTGTTCTTTCTCGGATTATCGCCGCAGTATGATGGTCAAGCTCATCTGGAAGATGAATAATCAACGTTTCCTCTCTCACTTCAAATAAATTGTTCTGCTTCATAAATCATCCCTTCACTTTCCAATTAAAAATAAAAGAAAGACAACAGACCAATCAAAGTCTGTTGTCTTTTCTTTCGTGTATTATTCTTTTATCACAAGTACTCCAAACACAACATCTGTCGCATTTTTAACCGTAGTTAAATTTATCTACTCTGAGAGATAATCAGATATTTCATCTATATAATCACTCTCAGGATAGTTTTCTTTGAGACTGGTAAATGCCGCCTTGGCATTCTCTTCATCCTGATTACCCAGATACGCTCTACCCAGGTTATAATACGCATCCTCACCTTCCTGAATCTGCAAAGCAACATTACACATACTAATTGCATCTTCATATTTGTGCTCGTTAATGGCCTTAGCCGCCTCTGCGCAGAGAGTTTCATAGGTTGTATTAGGAATGCTTCCCCTAATCACCTGAAAAGCATCCTTGGATTCCTTTTCCCTATCCTTTTCCTCATTCTCCTCTTTGCTTTTTTCCTCGAGCTGCCTTTCCAAATCACCGATTTGACTCTCCAAATCAGTAATTGTCGTATTTTTCTTAGAAATCTCCTCACTGTAGGACAACTGCAAATCTCTGTTTTCCTTATTGGCAGAATTCAACTTGGTAGGCATAAATAATACCCAGAAGGCAAGGACTCCTACCAGCATCCCCACCACCACATACATCAGATTAAACTTATTGTGGTTAATCTCCTTATAGGAACCTACAGACAAATCCGGGTCATCCAGCTCCTGAATACCCTTTTCCACAAAAGTCTGTAAATCCGATTTGTACTGGTCTTCGTCTGTATAGGCCGAATCCAAATCAATTCTCCTGCTATTCTCCTTCATTCCAATGACATCTCGCGGCGCAACACCCATTTCTGCAAGATATTTCACTGCCAACGTATTATTTTTATCAATTCTTAATACACGCTTAATGGCCTTCTTTGCCTTGTCTGTATTGCCGCTGTCCATATACAGTAAAGCCAGCAGCAGATATCCCTTCACAAAATGCGGATAGTTAGAAAGTATACGTTTCAGCTGAATAAACGCCAAATCCTTTGTCCCCTGTCTGGCATGCATTAACGCCTGATTAAACTGTTTGGCAAGTTGATTTGCCTCCTCAAGCTTAACAGGATCCGCCTGCACCTCCTTGATGTAATAGCCTGCAATATTATTTTCTCCAGGGAAATAACTGTTGCTGATCACCCACTGTGTCAACCCAGTTACGGTTTCCCCTGTTTCGTAATAAATCAACCCCAAAAGATTACGGGCATTAATATTTTGTTTGTTATACTTTAACGCTAACTTCAATGCATCAATTGCACCGGTAAGATCCCTGACACACGCTCTGTCCAGACCAACATTATAATAATAATTAGATGTATTATAGGCCTTTGCCAACAGCTTATAGTTCATTCCGCAGTCGCTGCAGTGTCCGTTCTCCAATACAGGTGCTCCACAATTTAAACACTCCATATCTCTCACCACCTATTTCGTCTGCTTACTATTCAACTGTTGTAGCATTTCCTCTAATACATCTGTGATATCCTTAACATCATTGTTATATATTGCATCCTCTGCCTGAGAAAGCTCCAGGCAAGGCTTAAACTTGCGAATTTCCTCATCAAAATTAATCATAATCTATACCCCTAAACTGAGTAGATTACCCGCCAGATAAAGAGAGCCTGCACAAAATAAATACGAGTCTTCAACATGGCTCTTCCCATAGGAAAAACCGGCTTCTATATCATCAAAGGTGGTAATCTTACTACCCGAAAAATGTCTAAATGCTGCTTCCACTGTCTCAAGCTGTGCTGCTCTGTCGCCCCTATACCGGACAATGATAATCTCTTCAAACGAAATCTCACATAACCGCCTAATCATACGCCGGTAATCCTTATCCTCTGAGACAGCAAATAATAAAATCTTTCGTTCATTCCTGAACATAGTTTCCAAGGTTTTGCAAAATGCTTCAATTGCCTGCTCATTATGTGCACCATCTATGTAGATATGTCTGGCAACACGTTCCATTCTGCAAGGCCAGACCATGTTAAGCAGTCCCGCCCTTATATTTTCTATTTCTGTATCGGTCAATCTGTAATTCGTACCAGAGGACTTGTCCCCTGACGAACCGCAGATGCTATCTGTCATGTTTAATATCTCAAATGCCTTTACCGCAGTCATTGCATTTTCTATCTGGTAAAGAGCTGTTTTTCTGATTTTTAAATCATCATATCTATAATAACCATTCTCAAAAGAAAAATCAATGGTTTTTTCCGTTATTTTTAATAATTTACACTGAGATTTTTCGACAACGAATAGTTTTGCACCCATTTTTTTACAATATTTTGAAATAACTGGAGTTGCACCGTCCTGATGGTCAAAAAATACCACCGGTATTCCCTGTTTAATTATCCCCGCCTTTTCTGATGCAATCTCTTCAATAGTGTCGCCCAAAAACCGGGTATGGTCCAAGCCCACAGAGGTAATGACCGTAAGTACCGGCTGTACCACATTCGTAGCGTCCAGTCTCCCCCCCATCCCCGTCTCAAAAACGGCATAATCCACTTTCTGCTTTTGGAAGTAGACGGCTCCCATCAGAAATACAAATTCAAAAAAAGACGGGTGTCCAAGCTCCTTTTCCTTCGCACGCCTCACCACCTCCATTACCTCCTCAAACAATGCAGTAAATTCACTGTCAGAAATCAGATTTTGATTAATGCGAATACGCTCATTTATACGCTCTAAATGCGGAGAGGTAAACAATCCCACTCTTTTACCCGACTGCTCCAAAATAGATGCCAAAAAAGAGCAGGTAGAACCCTTTCCGTTCGTACCTGCCACATGGATAACCCGATAACTTCTCTCCGGATGTCCCATGATTTCCAATATCTGATTGAGGTTGTCTGTTCCAAGCTTCTTAGCAAAAAGCGGAACTGACAGCAGATAGTCAACACACTGCTGATAAGTCATAACACTACCTCTTATCTTCTTCTCATCTGTTGTCGATGTGTTCAGGATATAAATCATGATTTGCCAAACGGCTCCATGCCACTTCTTCCCACTTTGTTCCCGATTTTCCATAATTACAATAGGGGTCTATGGAAATCCCTCCGCGAGGTGTAAATTTCCCCCACACCTCAATATACTTCGGATCCATTAACCGAATCAAATCCTTCATGATAATATTTACACAATCCTCATGAAAATCTCCATGATTCCTAAAACTGAACAGATACAGCTTTAAGGATTTGGATTCCACCATCTTTTCCCCCGGTACATAGGAGATATAAATCGTTGCAAAATCCGGCTGCCCGGTAATCGGACAAAGGGAGGTAAATTCCGGACAATTGAACTTCACAAAATAATCATTTTCCGGATGTTTGTTTAAAAAGGTCTCCAAAATCTCAGGTGCATAATCCTGAGGATACTCTGTCCCCAAAGCTCCTAAAAGAGTTACACCATCCACTTCCTTATCCTCTCTTCCACTCATTGTATTTACCCTCCCATAAATTATAATGATGTTAATGAAGCACACAAATTCACCCTTGCAAGCAAGTGAATTTGTGTACATTATATCATAAATCTATCTAACCCGGCAACAGGCAAAACCTGATGCCTTCTATTCCTCTTTGATTATATTTTTACTCCCGACATAGGTTGCATAGAAATATCCACCATAAACCACTAGTAAAAAGATAACCGTAGCCACCACAGAGGGAATCATATCATCAGGACTCACCTGAACAGACGCAAGCTTAAGCCCAAATTGAATCCCAAAGATAGAATGAATAGTGGCAAGTACCAGCGGCACAAGAAAGAAAATACCAATCTGGCGGAACAGCGACTGATTAATCATTTCCTCGTCTACACCAATTTTTCTGAGAATCGTATACCGCTGTTTGTTATCCGAATTTTCTGTGAGCTCCTTAAGTGCCAGAATTGCAGAACTGGTAATCAGAAAAATCACGCCAAGATAAATAGCGATAAATGTCACGACGGTTGCCAGTCCTCTACTGGAATCCATAATATATAACCTTGTCATACCATCTATCTGAAGTCCCTTTTCCTGAATATTACGAACGAGCTCTGAATCCTTATCCATAAACATATCATCTATCTTTCTCTTTTCCTCCTCCGTACCCACATTATAATTGGCAGCAAGATATATTTTTTCTTTTATATCTTCTGTCAAGTTACAGCTATCCGGAACCACAATAATTCCCGCATTGGTGTTACTGGCAGAAATCTCAATATAACCGTCCTGACATTCACTATATTTAGGAATATATTTGTTTCCCACAACTGTAATTTCGGTATTTGCTGCAAGCACTTTGTCATATATATCCTTCATACTCTTAAAGGTACACAATACCATATACTCATCATCTTCTAATTCATATTGTGATATTCCATATAATTGTGCAATTTTATTATAATCTGATATTTTTATAAGTTCTTCTGCCCGGTCCATTGGCAGATACGGGAACTCCTGACTTACTTCCTCCTTCATATCTCCCAAAAAATCTTTTCGCGTAAATTTATCCGTGGCATAGGTCTCTATTTCTGTCAAATCCTTCAGCAGGCTCATATCAAAGCCGTTTGCCTTCAAGGTGTCACTGATTTTTATTTGAGAATCCTCGATCCGCTCCCTTGTAAAATCACCTGAATCGGGCAAATTAGCTGTCTTAAACAGATTGATATCACACGGTGTCATCCTGTCTAAATCCTTGGTCAGTATATTATTTAAGGACAATGCCGTAGACAGTGCGGATATGGTCATAAAAAGCAGCAGACATATTACCGTCATGCTGACCACTGTAGTATTAATCTTATTGTGAATCTGCCGTAAAACAAAGATATTTGTTCCATTCAGATATAGACTACTCCTGGATTGGACAATCCGAAGAACAAAGCCTGACAACGACCAAAATATTAAAAATGTGGATACGATTCCCATGGAAATCGGAATTAGTATTTTATCTGCCGTATCCAGTTTGGTAATTCCCCCTGTTACAAACCAGTACGCATATCCCAATATACCAACTGCAGTTAAAAATACAACTACACACAGAAAAAGATTCTTTATTTTAACCTGTTCATTCTTCTTAACTGCAGTTAATAAATCAATAAGCTTGCACTTAGATATAGTCACTGTATTAAACAACATAACCATAATGTACATAATCCCAAAGTACAAACATGTTTTCAGACATGCCTCCTGTGAAAACACAAAGGCATATCCACTCATATCCGCCCGAAACAACTTTGCCACCAGGATCGACATCAGCTGGGAACCAAACACACCGATCACCAATCCCACCACAAGGGAAAAAAGTCCAATGATAACTGTTTCTAACAGAAGAATTCTGGATATCTGTCCCTTTCCCATTCCAAGGGTCATATATAGTCCAAATTCCTGTTTTCTCCGTTTAATCAGAAAATTATTGGCATAGACAATTAGAAAGCCCAATACAATTGCCACAAACACAGAAACACCGGCCATTATATATAGCATTATATCCATTATCTCCTGTGTAGAGCTGCTCGCCTGCATCATCGCTTTTTGACTGTCCAATGAATTAAACATATAAAATATAGCAACACCTAAAATCAATGTGAGAAAGTAAATGGCATAATCTTTAATACTTTTTCGAATATTTTTTACAGAAAGCTTAAATAACATCGTTCAGTTCACCTCCCAGAAGAGTCACCACCTCAATAATCTTCTCGAAAAATTCCTTTCTGCCATCCCCACCCTTTACCAGTTCGTCAAATAACATTCCATCTTTAATAAAGAGTATCCTGTCCGCATAGCTCGCTGTAAAGGCATCGTGAGTCACCATCAGTATTGTGGTCTGCATATTACGATTCAACGTTTCAAAGCTCTCTAGAAGCTGTCTTGCCGACTTAGAATCCAACGCTCCGGTAGGCTCATCCGCCAATACCAGTTTAGGATTTGTAATAATCGCTCTGGCTGAAGCAACTCTCTGCTTTTGCCCACCAGATAACTGATACGGATATTTATTCAAATAATCGATAATCTCTAATTTCGTGGCTATCTCCTTTACCCTTTGGTCAATCTCAAAGGGTTTCACCTTCTGTATAGTGAGGGCTAACGCAATATTCTCATAGGCTGTCAGCGTATCCAACAAATTAAAATCCTGAAAAATGAATCCAAGCTCCTCCCTTCTGAATTTATCAAGATTTTTTCCCTTCAGCTCCGTAATATCCTGACCGTTTATCCGAATATGTCCTGCCGTCACCCGGTCAATAGTGGAAATGCAGTTAAGCAGGGTAGTCTTTCCACTGCCACTGGCTCCCATAATTCCTACAAACTCGCCCTCGTCCACATCAAAGCTGATTACATCAATCGCCCTTGTCAGATTAGACTTATTCCCATAATATTTTTCAACCTGTTCTACTTCCAACAAATGCTCCATCGTTATTTCATTTCCTCTCTTTTTTATTTCCATCAGGAAAGGCTTAATGGAAGTGCACACGCTTCCATCAAGCCTCCACCATGAGGGAGTTGAATGCAAAGAAATACTCTCTTTTGCACAATCCTATCATAAGCTGTTTTCCTTTCCTCTACCATCGATTCAGCTTACAATATAGTGACGATTTTGTAAGGTTGGGGGAGAGTTTTGTATGTTTTTAAGAATTTTCTTATCTTGTTAGGTGCCCTTGTCCCGGGCTGTTAGATGAGGGTTGAGAAATGATATATTTTCAAATAGTTTTGTATTTTTATTGTTATCACTTTCTATATTTCTGATTCAAATCAGGCAACCGGTAATTACCCAATTTCATATACTTTCTCTGCCATACGGGTACAGGCAGTGTGTCAGAGTATTTGGTTAGAAATATTGGGCAATAGTTCCGGTTCGGTATCTGCCTAAATGGCATTAACGATCTTTCCAATTGACATTACTTGCTATCGATAAATCATCAACGAAATGTCAATTCAATAGAATATCCTTCAACGTATCCATCAGGTTTGGTATATCAATAGGTTTTGCAACATGACCATTCATTCCGACCTCCATTGCCTTCTGCTTGTCCTCGTCGAAGGCGTTCGCCGTCATCGCCACAATCGGAACAGATGCCCGTGCAGAATCTTCCAAAGCTCGGATCTGACGTGTTGCCTCGTAGCCATCCATAATCGGCATCTGAATATCCATCAGAATAAGATCATAGGTACCTGCCTCCACATTCTTTATCGTATCCACAGCTTTTGTTCCGTCATCTACGATATCAATCACCAAGCCCGCAGCCTCCAGAATTTCCCGGGCAATTTCCTGATTGATTTCGTTATCCTCCACCAGCAGTATCTTCTTACCTTTCAAAAGTTCATCTGACTCCTCCTTGGTATCAGCCTCCGGCTCCGTATATGGAGCCACCAAAATCTGATGGAGCTCAGAAAGGAAAATCGGTTTCGAGCAAAATGCCGTAACACCAGCCTCTTTTGCCTCATCCTCAATATCAGCCCAGTCATACGCAGTAAGGATAATAATTGTTGCCGTATCTCCGATAACCTTACGGATTCTGCGAACAACCTCAATTCCATTCATATCCGGCATAAGCCAGTCAATAATATATGCACTGTACGGTTTATTTTCTTCTATCGCAAACTCAGTACGGACAACCGCTTCCTTTCCCTGTGTTGTCCAATCAGGATTCATGCCAATGGAAGAAAGCATCTTGCTGACGCTCATACAGGTATTTACATCATCATCCACAATCAATGCCCGCAAATTCTCCAGCTTCTCCAGATGCTCTGTCTTTTGGGGCTGATTAAGCGTGCGGAACCGGAAGGATACAATAAACTCTGTTCCCTTCCCCACTTCGCTCTCCACCTCCACAGTTCCATTCATCATATCTATGATATTCTTGGTAATCGCAAGACCGAGACCAGTTCCCTGAATGCCACTTACCGTGGCAGTCTGCTCCCGTTCAAATGGCTCAAATACATGCTTTAAAAATTCTTCACTCATGCCAATACCGTTATCCTTAATCCGGAACTGGTATGAAGCATATCCATCTGGATCGCTTTCTGTCTGTATAATGCGGACGCTGACCGTCCCGCCTGCCTTTGTATATTTCATCGCATTGCTTAAAATATTCAAAAGCACCTGATTCAGGCGAAGCTTATCACAGATAATCGTCTCATTTGTCACATCCACTGTATCAATATAGAATTCAAACTGTTTTGCCTTCACATCAGACTGTACAATCGTTTTCAGGTCGTGCATAATTTCAGGAAGACTTGTTTCCTCCTCATTAATTCTGACCTTCCCGCTTTCAATCCGGCTCATATCCAGCACATCATTAATCAGGCTTAGCAGATGCTTGCTGGAGGTCATAATCTTATCCAGATAATTCCGCACGGTTTCCCTGCTGTCAAGATGCGTTGCAGCCAAAGAGGTAAATCCGATTATCGCATTCATCGGTGTACGGATATCGTGAGACATATTGTTCAGAAAAGCTGTCTTTGCACGGTTGGCATGCTGGGCTTGTTCCAGCGCTTCTGCCAATGCCTGCTTCTGCTCCTGTTCCTGACGCACAATTTCATCAATATTACGAAATCCAACGAGAACAGTAAATCCCTCCTGTGATCTCTTTCCCTCCGCCTTAACATAGGTAAACTGATAATTATGTATCGCTCCATCAACCAGCACCCGATAGCTTCCTATATATTCCGTATCGGAGCCAAGCTTTTCGGTCACCTTATCAATAGACAGCGCCTCCAAAAGCTCCTGCCTGTCCTCCGAATAAACACGCTCCTCAATATACTGCCGCACAAGCGGAGTATAAGAAAATGTCTTCAGGAAATCTTTTTCCAGCCCAGAAGTTATATACCCCTCCATCTTAACGATTTTAGCTGTATCCTCCTCAGTATTTACCGCATAAACATTGAGATAATCACGGCTCAGTGCATCCACAATGGCAAACTGCTCCTCCAGCTTCTCATTTGCCTCCTCAGATACATTCAATATTTTCCCCTTCCACCTTGCCCATAATATCAGTGCCAGAATAATGACCAGAACCAGAGCAATAGCCAGAGCCACCAGAGCCATTGTCTCAGGATTAGCCCGCATGTACTGCGCCAAAGTCAAATCCTGCGGTGTATAAGAAGTATACTGTGCGATCAACTGGTTGAGTGTGTCCTCCGACATCTGCTTCAGACATTTGCCCAGTATCGTCACAAGCTCGTGGTCGCAATTCTCTCTGACATACATCTGAAATTCGAATCTTACGCCGTTGACAACACTGTATTGCAGGGAACCCGTCAAATCATCATTCACAAACATCTGTGCTGTGTAGGTATATACATAAGCAGCATCCGCTTCTCCCTTTAGGACAGCATGAATCGCCTCATCCCTTGTGTCATAGTACAGTACCTTTGCATCACCGATAATCTCTTTTTCCAGTGGATCCTCTCCCTGAGAATTCGCAACTGCAATCGTCTTAATCTTGCCCGTAAAATTACTTTTCGTCACCTTTGCCACACCAACCGTCATGTAGGTATCTGTATTAAATCCGCGATACAAATTCTCCTCCGTCGTCAAATCAGATGTCCTTTTGTCTATAACAATATCCACACCATTGGTATTCGCAGTATTGTAATAATCCTCCCTGTTTTCGGGTACAACAATTTCATATGGCAGACCACTAAACTCCATAACCTTATCGAAATAATCCGGCATAATCCCCTTTAACTCCCCGTTCTCAACGTAAGAATAAGGAGCTCTGTCTCCAATCGCCGTCACTGTAATTTTTTTCTTCCCTGCAAGAACATCCTGTATATATGCTTTCTCGCGTTCGGTAAATACAAGCTCAGAAGAGTAGACTTGTCTATAATATTTAAAAAACAACGAATTTTCCCAGTCTCCCTCATTGATATCCATCTGCTCAATGGCATAATTGATTTCCTTCAGCAGCTCTTTGTCTTCTTTTCGTACAATCACATAAAAATTCTCTGTCTCCAGCGTGTCCAGCGTTCTTTCATTTTCCGACTTTCTCAGATTGCTGGTGAGGACTGCATCAATACTGCCATCCTTCAAAGCCTCCGCAAGCTGCTGTGAATCTTCATACTCCTTCGTATTGTAGGAAAATTGTTTCTCTTCGGCAAACTCCGCCAGTTTGTCATTCTGGCTGCTCCCTGCAAGCAGACCGACACGCATCCCATTGTAGGTCGCATATTCCCCGCTATGATATTTCGTGTTATCTGCTAACACGGAAAGAATCGTACTGTTGCGCCCAATTGGGTATGAAAATGCAAATCTGGCTTCACGATCAGGAGTTTTCCTTGCAGATGAAACCATGTCAATCTCACCATTTTCTAGCATGTCAAGCATATCATTCCACGATTTGTCATATCCAACATAGTCAAAATTCAGATGTGAATATTGAGAAATCATCTGCAAAACCTCAATACCATATCCGGTCAGATTTCCCTTCTCATCCTTTGTATGATAACCATCAAAATAGAAAATACCTGCCTTCACCCTCTCATTAGCTGCCTCGTCTGGCACACTTACATTAGATGCATTAGCTGGTATAAAATTGTATAAAATAAGAAAAAGACATAGTAATGCTGCTATCCGCCTTTTGCTATGTATTTTATCTAAGACACACATAATTTTCGCTCCCTTTTGTAAATACTTTTTTTCTATTGTAACATATGTCACCAATTTTCGGAGAAAATTGATGACCTGCTTGCGC
Source organism: uncultured Clostridium sp. (assembly GCA_947178475.1). GTDB lineage: Bacteria > Bacillota > Clostridia > Lachnospirales > Lachnospiraceae > CAG-590. Next base: position 47,147 of record CAMWYM010000002.1, read on the forward strand.
ATCAGCGCAATTCATTATAACACAAAATCACGAATCCGAAAATAAATAATTGAGAGAAATCAAAAACAAAGTTGTATTTTATGTGGTTTCAGCAACGAAAGTATGTTATAATAAATATGATTGTGCTAAGAGGGGAGAAAAATAATGAGTCAGCTAGTCTATACAAATGAAAAATGTCAGGGGTGTAATCGTTGCATTTCGGTCTGTCCGGTTTTGACTGCAAATTATTCCGTTCAATCAGAGAAGGGACAGCGGATTGAGGTACATAGTGAAAATTGTATCGGATGCGGTGCCTGCTTTGATGTGTGTGAGCATAAGGCCAGAGAATATTATGACGATACAGAGCAGTTTTTTCATGACTTAGCGTGCGGAGAGCAGATATCTGTGCTGCTTGCCCCGGCATTTCAGGCGAATTATCCAGAGGAATACGCCTCTATATTAGGCGGCTTAAAGGATTTGGGGGTCAATCGGATTATCAGTGTCAGCTTTGGCGCTGATATTACCACATGGGGATATATCAACTATATATCAGAGCATGACCTGCAGGGTGGAATTTCCCAGCCGTGCCCCGCAGTGGTTAATTACATTGAGCATTATGCCCCGGACCTGATACAAAAGCTGATACCGATACACAGCCCTTTGCTATGTGCGGCAATTTATGCGAGAAAATATATGCATATTACGGATAAGCTGGCATTTATCAGTCCGTGTATCGCAAAAAAGGTTGAGATCACCGATCCCAATACGTATGGTTATGTGTCCTATAATCTGACCTTCAATCATTTTATGGAATATGCAGGGAAGCACAATATTATTGGCGCAGATGCAACAGATGAGATAGAATATGGTTTAGGCTCTGTTTATCCCACACCGGGAGGGCTTAAGGAGAATGTCTACTGGTTTTGCGGTGAAGAGGCATTCATACGGCAGGTAGAGGGAGAAAAGCGTGCCTATGCCTTTTTGGAGGATTACAGGAAGAGACTGGCACGAGGGCAGAGAGTGCCGTTTATGGTTGATATTTTGAACTGCGACAGAGGCTGTCTTTACGGAACAGGTATTGAAACGGAAAAAAATTTTTCAGAGGAAAACTTTTATAATCTGCAGGAAATCAGAGAGCGCTGTAAGAAAAACAGTGAGACGGATCCATTTTCAAAAAAGCTTTCTCCAGCGGAGCGTTTGGAGCAGTTTAACAGACAGTTCTCCGAATTGGATATCCGGGATTTTATGCGGAGCTATACCGATAAATCAGGTAGTATTTCACTGCGTGAGCCGAGCGAGGAGGACCTGGATGATATATTCATTTCCATGAATAAAAGAAGCTGGGAGCAGAGAAATATTAACTGCGGAGCATGTGGTTATGGGAATTGTCTGGAAATGGCAGCGGCAATTTACAACGGCAGTAATATACCCCAAAACTGCGTCCATTTTATGAAAGATGAGATTCATGCATTTTCTGCCAGACTGGAAGAGCAAAATGAGGAATTAAAGCGGGCAATTCAGGAAGAAAAGGAAGGCGAGCTGTTTATTAATCAGATGATAAGCGCTTTTGCGAAGAGCATTGACATCAAGGACCAGTATACAAAGGGACATTCCTTCCGGGTGGCAGAGTATGCAAGGATGATTGCAGTGAGATTGGGATATAATGACAAAACGCTGGAAAACATTTATCATATTGCACTGCTTCATGATATCGGAAAGGTTGTAATTCCGGAAAACATTTTAAACAAGCCCGGAAGACTTACGGATGACGAGTACGAAACGATTAAGCAGCATGCGCAGTACGGTTACGATATTTTGAAGGAGATTGACTGCCTGCCGAATCTGGCATTGGGTGCCGGGTATCATCATGAGAGATTAGATGGAAAGGGATATCCGAACGGAAAGCCGGCAAAAGAAATTCCGCAAATTGCAAGAATTATTGCTGTTGCGGATACCTTTGATGCCATGCATTCCACGCGTCCCTACAGAGAATGTATGCCAATGGAAAATATTATTGCTGAGATGAAAAGGGTTTCAGGAACACAGTTGGATGCCCATATTGTGGATATTCTTTTGGAGCTGATTGAAGAGGGAGCTTTTGAAGAAACTGTTCAGATATAAGATTAAACAACTATCACATATTTGAAAAACTGTTTTTGGGAAAAATAATCTTCACTTCCGTTCCCTCATTCTCCGTTGATGTAAGCCCGATTCCAAGCCCTAGCTTATCGCAGAGCTTTTTGCAAAGATATAATCCTATACCGGTTGATTTTCTGCCAGTTCTTCCATTGCTTCCGGTAAAGCCCTTGTCAAATACCCTGGCAGTTTCCCCCTGCCGTATACCAATTCCATTGTCCCTAATGGTCAGCACAACCCTGTTCTGTTTCTCTTCTGCTCCAAAACAGATTTCCGCCCCCTGCGGCTTTCTGTATTTGATACTGTTTTGAACAATCTGATTCAGGATAAAGACCAGCCATTTTGAATCGGTATAGACCGTCTGGTCAATATCCCCAATCTCTATCTTAATCCTGTCATTGATTAACGTCTGCTTATTCCTCTTTACCGTTTCATTGACAAGCTCCTTAACTCTGCACTGTGTCACACAGTAGTCCTTGTTGGCATGGCTGCTCCTTGCATAAAACAATGCCTGCTCTGTAAAACCCTCAATCTCATCAATTTCTTCTTCAATACTCTTAGTGACCTCATTTTTATTATTTTCAATCACCATTTTACAGGTTGCAATTGGCAGCTTGATTTCATGAATCCACAATTCAATGTAATCCTTATATTCCTGTTGAATATACCTATAGGCATTTACATTCTCCAGCATTGATTTATTAGTCTCCTGAAGTATCTCCTCTAAAATCCGTCCCTCTACAAACTCTGCTGGCTTTATCATTTCAACAATCAGATACTTTTCATGAAGCTGCTCAAGCTTTCCCAAAATATTACTGTAAAATTCCCTTTTACTGTAATACTCAAGAAAATTTCCTAACAGAAAAGCTGCCACTATAATCAATACAATATAAAGGCGCACAAAAACATCAATATGATATAACAGCAAAAAAATCTCAATTGTTGCAACTGCCAGCAAAAGCAAAAGCAATGTTTTCCAGCGTTCTTTTATATATTCAATAAATTTCATTTTCCATTATCCTTTCTGAGTCAAAACTCCACTACAAGCAACAGGCATCAAATTTGCAATGCCGGACAAAAAACGCTGCTGTTATATCAACAAAATATACCCCTGCCCTCTTTTTGTTTCTATTATATTTTTCAAACCAATTTCCTCCAGCTTTTTACGGATGCGTGTAATGTTTACGGTCAATGTATTATCATCAATAAATTCCTCACTGTCCCATAAATCATTCATAATTTCCTCTCTAGACACAATCCTCCCCTTATTTTTCACCAGCAAGGTTATGATTTTTAACTCATTTCCCGTCAGTTCCGCCAGACGCTCCTCCCTTTCTATCCTTCCCTTAGAGATATTCAGAATAAACTGACCACAGTTAATTTTATCCTGGGGCAAAGAACCGCTTGCCCTCTTCAAAATGGCCATAATCTTCGCCAACAGAATCTGGGTATTAAATGGTTTAGTCACATAATGATCTGCTCCATAGTGCATAGATATCAATTCATCCATCTCATTGTCCTTGCTGGTTATGATAATCACCGGTATATCTGATTCCTTGCGAAATTCCTTTAGAATCCATTGACCATCTGTATTGGGCAGATTGATATCCAACAAAACCAAATCCGCTCCTGCCCTGATAATATCCCCCAGAGTATCCTCATAGCTCTCAAGACCCACAGTCTCATATCCATTCCTGCCAAGAAAAATCTCCAACTCATGGCGAAGCTTTTCATCATCCTCAACAATCAATATTTTCTGCATAAGCACCTCCATTAATACATCTTAATTTCCTTGTCAAGGGCAAAGGAATATAAATAGGTTTCTGATACAGGAAGTCCGGTCAAACGCTCCAGCGTATCCCGATAGTAAAAAAGCTGAGTTTTATATCTTTCTCGTAAAACCTCCTCCTGCCCCGGTCTGATATGATCCGTTTTGTAATCGATCAGGACAAGCTTATCTCCTTCCCGGAAATATGCATCAATAATCCCCTGCACCACAACCGTACCACCTGTTTCCCTGTGCACAATACGTTGTGCTTCCACACCTGCAACAAACTGTTTTTCCTTGTACAATTCACCTCTGCCGGCAGCAGCACACACCCGGCATCCAAGAGGTGTATGAATAAATGCGCTGATTCTATCCGGCGTAATAAAGGCTTTTGTTTCCTCTGGTATTCTTCCACTGCTCCATAACTCATTCAAAGCCGCCTTTACCTGCTCCTTCTCCGTCAAAACAGAAAAATCCAGCAGTTCCATCGTCTTATGCACCCATGTACCCTGTTGGGCTGCATCCATGGGACGCTTTTCCCCTACAAAATCAGGAACCGGTGGGCTATAGCTGCCAATATCCCGCAACGGCCGCCTAATCACATCTGACGGCTCATAATCCGTTTCATAAATACGTTTGATTTCTGTAACCGACATTTTGGATTTCTGCTTTGTACTCAGCTCTTCCGGGTACCTCCACGCAAGATTCTCTTCAATCTGTTTTTTATTTACAGCAGGCAGACCTTCCCACTGCCCCATCTGCCTGCCTCTGTCTGTCTCTTTTTCCAATCCTGACTGAATATGATTTATCACAAGATTTTTAAAGTCAAATACCTGTATCTGCAGACCAAACTCCGGCACTGTTACAAAAAATGGCTTCCCATATTCCGCAGATATAATTTTCTCTCCCTTCTTATCCATCCTCTTCCGCACCCTCTGCATTGCATCATAAAAGACTTCATTGCGAATGAGTGCTGCCACTAACAATTCCAGATAACTCCTTGCTGTATGCACCACCGGAAAGGATAAAGGCACCTCCTTTTTAACCGCTGCATCCTCATACTTATGTACAAGCTTCGGCACATCCGGTGTCACTCCGGTTATAATCAGCTTTTCCTTTGCCCGGGTAAGTCCCACATACAAGATTCTGAGCTCCTCTGCAATACTCTCCGTCAACATTAACGCGGCAAACACCTTTCTGGAAAAGGTATTATTTCCGCATCTCCTTTTTGTATCCACATACCTCGCCCCGATAAAATAATCAGAGTGGATAATAAGAGGAGCCTTCGTGTCCATCAGATTAAACTCCTTCCCGGTTCCCGACAGAAACACAATCGGAAATTCTAGGCCCTTACTTTTATGGATGCTCATAATGCGGACAACATTTTCCTCAGTCTCTGCAGCCGGATCTCCTCCTAAGGATATGGACTTTTCCTGCACCCTATCGATAAAGCGCAAAAAATGAAATACACTGTGAAAGGAACCTGTTGAAAATCGTTTTGCCTCCTCCATAAAAAGGTCCAGATTGCGTACGCGCCGTTTTCCCTCCGGCATTGCCTCCACATAGTAGTAATACCCTGTCTGTTCATAAATCATATATAACAACTGCTCAACGGTTAAAAATTCCCGCCACTCATATAACTGCTCTACCATGTGGACAAACTCACTGCATTTGGGACTAATGCCATGAGCAACTCTCTTTCTCCATTCTGTAAGCTCTTCGGAAAGAATTGCATCAAGTCTATCCTTACTTTCCCCCTGCGTTTCCCCGTGGTATTCTGCCAGTGCTTTCACAACAGAGTATACATATAACTGCTGACCTGTTTCCTTTTCCAGCTCCCTCTTTATCAGCATAAGAACTGCCAGCTCATCATTGTCGAAATGTCCAAAATAGCTGCGCAGCACTGCCGTTACTTCCACATCATTATACTGGTTATCCAGCATCCTTAACAGGCTGAGCACAAGACGGATTTCCACACTGTCAAAGTACCCTTTCTCATTCTGAATGCGCACCGGTATACCATGATTTTGCAAAATCTCGGAAAAAATCTGCTGAATATTGTTCGGAGCACGAAGCAAAATAACAATATCCTTAAAACAGGCATTTCGAAGCTTCCCTGTATCTTCATCTACTATTTGATATGGCATATCTGGCAAAGCTTCTGTACTGCCATCCTTACTGCCCTCAGCATCCTGATTGGATATTTCCCCGCATTCCCCAATCAGTCTTAAAATCCGTCTGGCAATCATTTCTGCTTCTAATTCCAGCTTGCCAATATCCTCTAAATCCTCGTCCAGATTTTCATTTTTCTCTCCTGTCATCTCTTCATCCTTCAAGGACAAAAAATCAAAATCCTTACTCTCCCCCAGCAGCAGCTCTACACTGTCATCTTCCACCGGAGGAAATTCACGTCCCGGCACCAGTGCCTCCTCCTCCGTATAGTCAATCCCTCCCAGGTCTGCACCCATAATCTGGAAGAAAATATAATTAATTCCCTGCAGCAAATTCCCCCGGCTGCGAAAATTGTTTTTCAGCAAAAGCTTTCTGCAGGAAGCTCCCTCATCGGTTCCATAGGTATTATATTTCTCCATAAACAAATCCGGCCTAGCCATGCGGAACCTATATATACTCTGCTTGACATCGCCTACCATAAATATATTATTTTTCCCTTGACATACCTTAGACACGCAGGTCAAAATAGCCTCCTGAAGATAGTTACTGTCCTGATACTCATCAATCAGAATTTCCTTAAAGCTCTCTGCCATTTCCATCGCAATGTCGCTTGGAACCGGATTGCCGCTTTCATCATAATCCCTGCACAGTATCCGGAGGGCAAAATGCTCCACATCACTAAACTCCAAGATATTTTTTTCAAGCTTTGCCGCCCCAAAACGCTCACGGAACACATCCGTAATATCCAACAAAGCGCAAAGCTTTGCTTCCTGTTCGCCAAACTGAGTCAGTATAACCTCAAAGGGAAGCGCAAATGCATCCAGCAGAGCATTTATTTTTTTCTTATAGCCCTCTCGCTGCTTCTTTATCCTCTCTGCGATATCCTTGTCATATTCATCCCCCTTTTTTGCCCTTCCAATATTGACAAATCCAATTTGGGTCAGAGCGTAAAACTGCGAATAGGTCTTCGCCGAGATGACATCATCAATCAGTGCTATATCCTCCAGCAGTGCCTTTTCCATATAATGCGGACCGTCCGTTTCCCGTGCCAGCCTTAACATTTCCTCTATCTTAGCTTTGATTCCTCCTGCACTCCCGTGAACCTCGTCAAAGTAGCGCTGTACATAGGGCAGCCGGCAAAACGCCTCCTCTGACTCAATATGCAATGCCGTTCTAGCCTGCCTGGTCCACTCCTCCGGGCGCGGATAACTGGCACTGATATCATACACTTTCTCTATATACTCCTCTATCCGCATATCATTCTTATCTGCCGAATATGCATCAGAAAACTCAACAAAATCAGTATTTTTTTCGTAAAATTCCTCTATAACTGCCTCTAAAATCTCCTGCCGCAGAAGTCCTATTTCTCCGGCTTCTCCCACCCGTATTCCCGGGTCTATCCCCAGCACATAGAAATTCTCCTTAATTACCTGATAGCAAAAACTATCTATGGTTAAAATATTAGCCTGATTGATATAGTTCATCTGGTTAAGAAAATGCTCGTTATTCGGCTCCCTTTCCAGCATATTTTCAATAGCCTTTCCTATTTTGTCCTTCATCTGGTCAGCCGCCGCTCTGGTAAAGGTTACCACCAGCAATTCATCTATGTTGATAGGATTATCCCTATCAGAAATCATCTGTATAATGCGTTCTACCAGCACTGCCGTTTTCCCCGACCCGGCAGCCGCAGACACAAGAAGATTACAGTCTCTCGCATTAATAATCTTTTTTTGGTCCTCAGTCCAGTTCAATGATCTTCACCTCCTGACTCTTCCGTTTTTTTGAGTATGGCATCCTTCGCCTGTCCCTTATCAAGCCGGCTTCCAATCCTGTAGCTGTTTCCTCCTAATCCCGGTTCAAATCGGCAGATGCTTTGAAAATCACAGAAATTGCAGGGTGAATTCACCTCTCCCTTTTCCGGATTCATCGGAATTTGGCCACGGACAATTTTTTCTCCGGTTTCTATCATCTTCATCCGAACAAAGTCCGATATCTCCTCAAGCTCCTTAGTTGTCACCATGGAGGTAGTACGGGAATCTATTTTTCCGTTTTTCGTATACCTCACCGGTACAACCGTTCCTGTCCCATTGTCCATCAGCATCCGGCTCTCCTCCTGCTCATTCACCAGACCAGTCAGCCTGCTGCCTGCGATTCTTTGCTTCTCCTGCTCCTCCTCGTCTATTCCCTCTACAACGGAATCATGCATGCGGAAGTAATACATCCCGGTAGGAATAATTTCCTTGCCCGGATATCGTTTCTGTAGAAGCTCCAGCATTACACTCATATATACGGTAAGCTGTAATTGCTTTCCCTCATACATCTTCACATAGTCTATATCCTTCTCTCCCGACTTATAATCAATCACCTTTACATAAACCTTATCCCCTAACTCCCGGATATCCACACGGTCTACAATTCCTTTAAGCTCCATCTGCATATCCTCTGATAGTGCCATACGAATATAATCTAATTTATCCTCAGGAGAAAAATATTTTTCAAAATAGGCCGGCTGCATGCTTCCCTGCTCTAAATGTCTGCATAAATTGCCAATACTGCGTTTGGCAATCCGTATCAGTACTTCCAGCTGATGTCTGCTGCGAAAACTGCTCTCAAATATTGTATCATTTTCCTTTTGTGCCTGCTGCAGGGTAATCTGCTCCACCTGCCGGTCTCTCTCCTCAGTTGTCATGCTCTCCAGAACAAATTCACCGTTTTTCACCCTGGTAAAAAATACCTCCATCACTCCGTGAAGTATGCTTCCGATATTTGCCGCTTCAATCCTGTACTCTTCCCTTCGGGCGAGTCTTAATCCATATCTTAAAAAAAACTGGTATGCACATCCGGCATAGGTTTCCAGACGGGATACACTATGTATCATATGCTCTCCATAGAGCTTCCTTACAATTGCTCTATCCAAAAGCTCACACTGATTATGATAATAATATCCCTCCAAAATCCGTTCCGTCATCTGTGGGTCAGTATTGCGCAATATCTGATAAATGGAAGAATCATCTGTACCATCCGTCACAAGCCATGCGGCAAATCTTGATGCCAGCTCCCTCTGTGCAGCGGGTAAATAGCTGTCCATATACTTCTCTGCCTGTTCAGTTTTTAACTCCGGAAAAATATGCTTAATCCTACCAATAAAATAGGAGGGACGAAGCTCTGCGCCTTTGTCGTCAGCCAGACGATAAGAAATAAACAGTTCTCTATCCGGCTGGGTTATCTGTATATACATATAGAGCTGCTGCAAATACATCTCCTCTCTGCTGTCTGGTGCCAGCGAAAGACTATGTTCCTTAAGCTGTCTCCTGTCCCTGTCTGCCAAAATCCCCTTATCCTTAACCGGCTTTGGCAGCAGCCCATCATTTGCTCCCGCTACAAACAAAACCTTGACATGATGCAGACGGGTTCTCTCCATATCCCCAATCGTCACCTGATTAATGGTGGAGGGAATCACGCCTAACCGCATATCCGATATCCCTGCCATCAAAACCTCCATAAAGGTATCCCGCTCTATTACTTCCTCTCCCAGAATATCCATTGTTTTATCCAGCACTGCAATCCATTTCTCGTAGACTCCTCCATAGGCCTTTGCCTCTCTGAGTCTTCCCTCTTCCTCCAGCCGGATACTTTTTTCCATCAGTCGTTCCGCCATCTGGTTAGTTGACATAAAATCATACAGTGCCATAATATACTCTTTTGACGGCGCCTTCTTTTTCAAAAAAACAGGAGCCATTTTTTCCAGTGCAGACATAAACTGTTCTCTTGTCTCATTAATATCATGCAGACCCTTTACACCACCACGAAAAGCCTTTGACCACCACGAATATCCCTTTACTCCATATTTCAAGCAGTAATTTTCCAGTACATAAATCCGTTCTAACGGTATCTCCAAAAATCCGGTTTTTAAGAAAGCAAAAACACCTGCATAGGAAAAATCGGAACGGAACAGTTCCATAACCATTGCTATAATTTCCACAACAGGATTGTGGGACAGCATTTCACTGTAATCAAGAAAGTACGGTACCTCCATTTGCTCCATGCACCTCTGCCAGACAGCAGACTGCTGTTCAATATCTCCTGTCACCACGGCAAAATCCCGGTAATGATATCCTTTATGCATAACATAATACTTTATAGTCTGCGCCACAAACAAAGCCTCTTCCCTCACATCTTTTGCCGCAAGCAAACGGACAGCAGAGGGCTCCCCCCGCCATTCCTTTACCGGGAAGCGGAATATCTGACGCTCCAAATGCAAAAGCTCTGGATTCTGCTGTAAACGATAATTTTTATTCATACTAACATGAGGAAGCACAACAACCTGATGCTTTTCAGCAAGTTTACATAATCTATCCACCGTTTCCCTGCCGGACGCAAACAATTCATGCTCCCCATAGACATTTTTTCCAAACAGCTCCTCATCCATAGTAAAGGAAAAATAAAGGGTACAGCCTGCTTTTATCATTGCCTCAATCACATCATACTGTACGGATGTAAACCCTGTAAACCCGTCAAAATAGATATGTGCCTTTCTCAACAGCTTCGACTCCCCAGCCGTTTCTGCCAACAGGGACAAAAGCTGCTCTGCCACCATATAGGAATCTCCCATTTCCTCATTAAACGCATGCAATACAATTTGTAAATCCGACAGCTTGTGATATAAGCTCTTTTCCGGACTCAGTGTGGCAATTACCTCCGACAAAACCTCCTCAGTAATCTGATACTGAAAAAATTCTGACAGTACCGACTTCATTTCATCCACAAATCCCTGCTTCCCCACCATGCTGCCATAATAGGAAAATTCCTTTTCATGCTCCTTTAGCAGCTTCATCACCAGCATACTTTTCCCGTAATCATCCAAAACATCCCTTGTATGAACTCCGAGTTCATCAAACACCTGAAATGCCAGTCTGGTGAAGCTTACAATCGCAATTTCCATCGTTCCGCCTTTGGGATGTCTTGACACCATCTCTTGTTCCGCCGCCATATTTGACTGCTCCGGCAGTACAAAGAGAATCGGCGGATGCTCCGGTTCCATGGATTTTGCAATCATCTCATCTAACATATAGCTGGTTTTGCCGGTGCCGCCGGCTCCCAAAATAAACTGTATCGCCATATTCTTCCTCTTTTCGTTATCTTCATTTTACGACCATTTTTTATACACTAGTTATTTATATCAGTTTATAAGATTTTCCCTGCAAATACAAGTTCTAATAAAAGAGTAAGCTTTTTGTTCTAAATTAACTATTTCTCTCATATCATTATAGTAACAATCAGCGGGAGGAATTTTATGGGCTCACAGACAAAAATCGTGGTAATTAAAGCGAAAGAAATTATTTATACTGGCATTTTTCTTGTTCTGGGTATTCTGTTCATCGTACTATTAATCAATATGTTTGGTAAAAGCAAGGGCAGTGATGCCAAAACTACAAGCAAATATGTCCCCGGCGTATATTCCTCAACCATTTCACTCGGAGAAAGCACCCTGAATGTTGCCGTCACAGTAGACGAAGATACAGTAAGCGGGGTTAGTATCGAGAACCTGAATGAGACTGTGACCACCATGTATCCGCTTTTGGAGCCGGCACTAAACGAAATCAATAATCAGATTTCTGTCGTAGACAGTGTGGACGACATCACCTACTCAAAGGAAAACCAATATACCTACATTATCCTTAATCAGGCAATCAAAAATGCATTAGAACAGGCAGATGTAACAAAACAAAAGAAATAATTCTCTTTTTACACAAAACAAGGGGCAGACACTATTGCTTAGTGCGCCCCTTTTATGCTGTCTACCTCTTTGGTACAATGTCTCCCCTTTTCTTATAGATGGATTGTGATGGAACTACTCCCCTTACCATACTCACTGGATACACGTTGGCATATGCACAGATGACCGAGCCAGGATTTAACACGGAGTTACAGCCAATCTCCACATGGTCTCCAAGCATGGCTCCAAATTTCTTCAAGCCGGTATCCATATCATAATCTTCTCCCTTTACATGCACAATCGTCTTATCCGCTTTCACATTGGAGGTAATTGAGCCTGCCCCCATATGGGAATAAAAGCCCAGTATGGAATCTCCCACATAGTTATAATGCGGAACCTGTACATGATTAAATAAAATCACATTTTTAAGCTCTGTAGAATTTCCTACCACACAGTCATTGCCAACCAGTGCGTTTCCACGAATAAATGCCCCCGGTCTTACCTCGGTGCGCTCCCCGATAATGCATGGTCCTGCAATATAGTTATTGGGATATATCTTGGCTGACTTTGCAATCCACACATTTTCTTCCCTTTCCTCGTATATATCAGCGGGAAGTGTCTTTCCAAGCTCCCTGATAAAATCTCCGATTTTCGGAAGTGCCTCCCATGGATAAGTCAACCCCTCTAATAACGGCTTCGCCAAAGTCTCCTCTAATGTGTATAATTCTTTGATTGTAACCTGTTCACTCATATCGTATCTGCCCCTTATTCCTTTCTGTTCATAATATGCTTTATTATACCATAATGAAGCTCGCTGATGCTCGCGCAGGTCATCAACCTTCGCTTTGCTTCGGTTGGTGACATTAATTATATCATACTTATAATAATATGTGTTACATTCACTCTATTTTCTAACAACAAACGCCAACCCCTGTTCTTCACACAGCATATATCCATTTAACAAATCATCTATCTGAATGGCATCATAGGTTTCCTTGCTGCAATAATACCATTTCTCCTCTATTAAAAGCTTATAAACAGGAATATCCTCTCCTGTATAATATTCCTGCCAAGTTGCCTCATCCTTGTCACTACATTTGGGATCCATATAGCTCAAACCTAGCGGACTTTCCTCCTCTCCCCAATATAAGTGTGTATCAGGATAAGAAAAATATCCGCTATAGCAACAGTCCGTTTCTAATGACATTGAAGAGGTAAAGGTAATCACTTTGTCCTCCCTGATGGCAGTGTAGCGTGTTCCTTCCTTTGCCACAACAAAAAAGTTTGCCGAAAGAAGTCCTAATTCACTGATATCTCCCTTTCCGTCCGTAGCAAAATAGATTGTGACTCCATCAATTCTTTTTCCCGTTTTATTCAGCCATTCAATCAATGCCTCGTCTAAAATTTTAACCTTTTCATATGTATGATACTTATACTCTATCGAAGCAACACCATTTTCGTCACAACTGATAATCTGGGCTGTCAGTCCTGTTTCATTTGCAGGTATTTCATAATCCGTATATGTACCTGACGAATATTCATTAAAATTTTTAAATGCATCGCTATTGAGCACTATAACCAGAGAAATAACCATTACGGCTCCCCAAACACATGCCAGAACAATAATCACTTTGCCAATCACTCTTGCAATGCTCTTTGACGAACTCTTTTCTTCAATAATTACTGTCTGAGTCTCTGGTATATCTCTTTCTACTTCCGAATCGCAATATTCACAAACACGGCTTCCCTCTCTAATTTCCGCACCGCAATATTTACATTTCATCTACTTTTCTCCACTCTTTTCATCAATAACCCAAACATCGCACAGACTATGCTGTTCAACATTTAGGTCTTTCCGACAAGTCTCACCATTCTATTATATATGCTTTCTAATCCCACCAAAAATACCACACTTCAGATTCTGCAAGTCCTGCTGCCAGTTCAGACACCGTATAAGTTCGGGTTCCCTGGTCAATTCTGTCCGTACAAAAGGCGTAATGCTCTTTGGCTGCCTCCATACTGTCCATATTATTTAACCCTGAAGGTGCATAAAACTCCATAACATCATGGGTAAAAACTGCAGGAACCGCCTTGTATTTCTCATACCAATATTTACATATCGCAATCATTTCCTCTGGCATAGGACACTCATTCCATCCACCCATAGGCAGATATCCAATAATCTCCCATGGATTTTTGACAGGGATTTCTAACAACAAAGTATCTGCTTCTAACTTCCCATCATCAAAGGAAATATATCCAGAAAACCCATGCAACACTTCGCCTTCTGTCTCTTCTCCTATGAATTCTTCCCAATCCTCTTCTTTGAAATCTTCCGTATATTCTTCTAATCGTTCCTTCAGAATATCCTTGCCATTATCTTTGCAGCCGGCAATAATTTCTTCCCTTTCATAGTCTTTACCTACCACTTCTTCCAACCACTCCACTGCATATTCATCCAGAGAAATAATTGCCGGATAAAAACCGTCTTCTTTACCCTTTTCAAAAGCTGCCTTATATGCCTGTTCTACCAATTCGGGACTGGTTCCTTTTTCAAATACAGTATAATTGCACTGAAAGCTTTCTGCTATTTGCTTTGTTGTCTCATCCATTACCCTTTCCTCCTTTTGCTTATTGTCTTTCATTCTAGCATATCTACACAGTGGGGACAAGGTATCCCTGCCTTCAACCATCACAGTTACCCAAATACATGCCACAGCAATAATCACTTTGCCAATCACTCCTGCAATGCTCTTTGACGAACTCTTTTCTTCAATAATTATGGTCTGAGTCTCCGGTGTATCTCTTTCTACTTCCGAATCGCAATATTCACAAACACGGCTTCCCTCTCTAATTTCCTCACCGCAGTATTTACATTTCATCTACTTATCTCTCCTCATTTGTCATACATCTTTATATCAAAATACACCTGCATAAGATAATTTAATATATTACCATACACAGATGATATTTTCCACTCTTTTCATCAATAACTCAAGCCTCGCACAGATTATATAGTACCCAGATAAATACTATTGTTACACTGCATCAGTCAAATCCCCTTGAGGAGTGCACTGGACATATTTGTATGTTTGGTATATTCTTTATATTTAGAAACAAGGAGGACTTACAATGACGATTAGAACAATGACTATCGAGGATTATGAAAAAGCATACAATCTATGGATAAACACAACGGGTATGGGCTTGAATACAACAGACGATTCAAGGGAAGGAATTGCCCGATATCTGCTGCGGAATCCCAATACATGCTTTGTAGCTGAAGATAAAGGAGAGCTTGTGGGTGTTATCATAAGTGGGCATGATGGACGCAGAGGTTTTATTTATCACACTACTGTAAAGGAAAAATACAGGGGACAGGGAATCGGGAAAAAACTTGTCGATTCAGCACTGACAGCATTGGAAACAGAAGGCATACATAAAGTGGCATTGGTGGTATTTGAGAAAAATGTATCAGGCAATATTTTCTGGGAAAAAGCCGGTTTTACTGTGAGGGATGATTTAATATACCGGAATAAAAATATACACGAATTCCAAAGAATTGACTTAATTTAAGGCGGAGGATGCAAGTTTTACTTCTTCTCTGTATCTTCTTTGACAACTAATTTTATTTTTTTGGGTATATGATAAAATTTTTTATACCCTTTCAATTCCCATTGTTTATAAAGCGTTATGTTGTGAACAAACTGTTCATATGGAAGGGAATACATAACTATCCGTTTTTTCCCGTTCTCTACCTGCTTTCTTATCTCTTGTAAACGCTCAATGTCTGCTTTATATATTGACGAAAATACAGAAATATAAAAAATTGCCCCAACTGCCAGTCCCATCTTACAAAACTTTATAATATCCATTTCGGAACACGTCCTTATCTCATAGCAAAGTGCTTTCATCATAATACAAAATTCAATTGTATATAGAATATATGAGCCAAAGAAAACCCGGGGGGTAATAGGATTAACCACCAAAAATGGCGCATCTATTATCATAATGCTAATTAAAATAAATAATATTTCTTTGAAATACCGATTATACTTTGCAAATATCATCGCAATTATAATATACGCAAATACACTTAACAAAGTCATCCCAACAAAAGCAAATCGAAATTTTCTATCGATTCCATCAATCACATCGATTCCGTCGGTTCCGTCGAAGAGCTTTTTAAACAAAATACCTGCAATTATATATGCAAAATTTATAAGCAGACAAGTGTCAATCAGATACTGTTTTCGTTTACAAAGATTTTTTCGACATTTTAATACAATGAAAATAAGTGCAATAAGAATAGCAATATTCATTATAACATTGTCTAAATAACCATATTTGCATATTTTATATAAACCATAATAAATGGATTGAATGCTTACGCTATCTCCTACATCACGATATGAATCTTTTCCGTTCAAAACCTTATAATATGCCGAATTAGAAAACATCCAGCATGCCCCTGCCAATGTTCCGATCACATATCCGGCAAATTGAATAAAAATCTGCTTATACTTTAACACAAATACTGCAACGATAAAAATTCCAAGCAGCACATTATAAATCGTGAAATGCTCCACTATCAATGTATTGATGATTCCCAGCAGAAACAACAAAACAGTCAGCCATCCACTCTGCTGCTTTGCTTCCTTTCTGTCAAAATATGCTGTATACGCAATATAAACCAATGTGAAGCATACACTGGTGACATAATTTGCAAATCCTGATACCCAGCCAATTGTAGAACTAAACAGGGATAACGGTGCTACCATAATTGATAATAGGGTTATATACGATGCTATTTGTAATTGAGTTATATAACGGACCAAATAAGCAGTCATTGTGATCACTGCACTCATAAAAAGAACTTTGAAGACAACTGATCTTGTTAATCCCATCACAATTAAATATCCCAGATATCTTCCACCATATCCTGCAAAACCACTTTGAAATCGCTGCAATCCAATTTGGCTGCCCCAGCGCAAATCATCATCCGTATACGGAACAAAATAGAAAAAAATACACAATATAAAAAACATAATCATACATTTTATTATTTCATTTATTTTTTGTTTTCTGTCCATTTCTCATTTCCTCTCTATCTTCATTTCCAAACATAAAATTGCACCAAATATACAAATATGTCCAGTTTTTCAAACTTTTCAATCACTCTATCCTTCTAACCCCATCACACATTCTATGAACTCCTTCGGCTTTTCTATATGAATACCATGTCCGCAGTCAAAACGCACAATTTGACAATCCGCAATCAATTCTGAAACTCTTTCTAAATCTTCTTCACTTAATGCTGCCATTAAAATACCATCTTCACTGATTTTTGTCTGCGCTTTCATAAATACTGTCTTACACCTGATATTTTTCAATATTTCTTCATGCAGTATTCCACAATGAAAGCTGTCGTCAAAAAATGTTTCGCCAAATAATGGGTCATAATGATTCATACCCTGATAGCTGCTGAGTGCGACTTTGGGCCAGAACATCACCTTTAGATTTCTGTCTGGATGTTTTCTTCTGTACTTTGCAGCCATAGCTATCATTTTTCCTTTTATCTTTTCTCTCGACTTTTCAGGAAAAAAGTTCCATGCATACTGATTACTGAAATAATACAGTACAAAATCCTTCTTCTCGGATTGATTGATGAAATTATGGCAAACCGTAGATAAATCAATATAATTAAAACTGTTTTTCCGTTTTTCACCCTGTGAGGAGAAAAACGGTGGGTCTTCCAGAATCAAATATTTGCAAAGTTCTGTATTGGAAGCAATGTACGCCGCAATCAATCCACCGGAAGAATGTCCAAGAAGGAAAACCTTCTCTTTAATCACTTCTTCAATAAAACGGATCATCGCATTGCTAATATCTGTCAAATTATATTGTTCCGCATTATGCAGGCTTTTGCCATGTCCATAGCAGTCAATGGAATAAACATGGTACTTTTTAGATAACTGTGTCCATACATTTGTAAAGCTTGCGGCATCCACCCCTTGCGCATGAATGAGGACTAATGGCTGTAAATCATTTTTTATTTCATAATAATGAAGTTCTATTCCTTGCTTTTTATAAATTTGTTCCGATGCCATATTGTTTTTCCTCACCCTTTCTTTCCTTTTGCCGGTTTCTGATAAAACTGTGCCACATAGTCAAAATAGTTTCTAAGCTGATACTGGTTATTTAATCCCTTGACCGCATCGGTTCGTTTTTGGATATAATCCTCCAGCTTCTTCATATATTCCGCTTCTGTGATAGAGCCCTCTGCCACATAGGATAACCCTCTCTCCCAGCTTGCAGTAAGCTCAGGATTTAACAGGGAGCCGATAGAGGAAGCAACTACATCATGTATCAGCTCACCCATTAAGGTAGGCGTGATAATCTGGGTTTTCTTATTCAGAGCCAGATATTTATTATTCACCAGCTTTTTGATAATCTCTGCCCTCGTCGCAGAGGTTCCAATCCCACTGCCCTTAATCTGTGCTCTTAACTCCTCATCCTCAATAAGCTGTCCCGCATTTTCCATGGCAAGAACCAATGTACCAGAGCTGTAACGCTTGGGCGGGGAGGTCTCTCCCTCCTTTATCTCAAGGCCGTTTAAGGAAAGCTTTACACCTTTTTTTAGCTGCATGGCAGCCTCCACCATTTCCTTGGAATATTTTTCTTCCTCTTCCTTCTTATTTCCAAAGGAATACACAGTAATCGGCAGATATCCCGAATCAACTAACACTTTAAAATTCGCAAACAGCTTCTCGCCGTTACAATCCAGAATAAGTGCCACTTTCTGATACACTGCCGGCGGATAAAAGATACTTAGGAAACGCCTCACAATAACCTCATAGACTTTCTTTGTCACATCATTAAGGCTGCCAAATGCATTTAAGCCCTGACCGGTGGGAATAATGGCATAATGGTCTGTAATCTGTTTGTCATTGACATACCGTGTCTTTGCAATTCCCTTGTAACTGCCACTTTGCAAAATGTTATCTGCAAACGGTTTCATGGCAGGGATATTTTTCAGTCCCGAAATGTTTTTGTAAATCTCCTTGCTTACCGCAGTAGACAGCACTCTCGCATCTGTTCTCGGATAAGTCACCATTTTCTTTTCATAAAGCTCCTGCACAATCTGAAGTGTCTGATCCGGACTGATTTTGAACAGTCTGGAACAGTCATTTTGCAGCTCTGCCAGATTATATAACAGCGGAGCGTTCTTTTTTTCCTTTTTCTTCTCTGCCTTCTCAATGACAGCTGTTCCGTCTGACATTTCCATAACCAGCTGCCTTGCGTCCTTTTCTTCCTTAAAGCCGTTCTCCTTGTATAGCAACGGGGATTCAAAATATTTCGTCCCCTCCACTGCCTTCCATTCTGCATCAAAGGTACCGTCCGCCAATACCACCTCCCCAATCACCCGGTAAAAAGGTGTCTTCACAAACTGACGTATTTCCCGTTCCCTTTTCACGATCATTCCCAGTACACAGGTCATAACCCGTCCTACGGAAATCACACATTTATCCTTACCAAGATAGTTTTTCACGGTATAGCTGTACTTAAGAGTCAGGATTCTCGAAAAATTAATCCCCATCAGATAGTCCTCTTTTGCACGCAGATATGCAGAAGCACAGAGATTATCATACTCCGAAAGCTCCTTTGCCTCCTTAATCCCTCTAAGAATTTCCTCCTCTGTCTGGGAATCGATCCAGACACGGCGTTTTTCCTTTGAATCCGGCACCTCCGCCATCTGGTCCACAAGACGGTAAATGTACTCTCCCTCCCGCCCGGAGTCCGTACAGACATAAATACATCCGACATCCTCACGGGTAAGCAGACCCTTCACAATCTGAAACTGCTTTGCCACACCATCAATCACCTGATATTTAAACTGCTCCGGCAAAAATGGCAATGTCTCCACCGTCCATTTTTTCAGAGCTGGGTCGTATTCTTCCGGATAACTCATCGTCACTAAATGACCTACACACCAAGTCACAATACTGTCACTAGATTCAATATATCCATCCTTGCTGCCGCCACTGATTTTAAGTGCTTTGGCAAACTCTCTGGCAACACTCGGTTTTTCTGCTATATATAAATTCTTCAAAAGCTTACCTTACCCTTTCTAATCGCCTTACCTTTTGTACCAGACTATTCTAACTTGAATTTGCCATTTTGTAAATACAGACACCTTTATTCCCTCCCACCAAATTTCCCGATATATTGAAATGATACAATTTCTATGGTATGATGTTGGCGTAAAAAGACGAAAAACAATATATTATAGTAAGAAGTGTCAAGAAGGGCACTTGGAAAGGTCGTGATTTCATGGCATATGAAGATTATTTGAAAGCGCAAAAAATGGGACTCAAGGCGTTCAAGGCCTCTACAATCAGAGGACAGTACCCCTATCTTCCTGTTTTAGATGAAATATTATCCCACGCAGATATTGAATGTGAGGTCAAGCTGGGCACAATCAACATTCCACTGTCTCAGGTTATCGGCACCAGTACTGCCGGAAGAACCCGGGCATTTGCCTCTAACTTTATGCCTCTTCTGGACTACGGCTCAGAGTTTTCCTCAAAATGGTCAAATCTTGTAGATGCCCAGATTTCCGAGGGTATCCACGACGCAATCAAGGTTTACGAATATATGAATAAATACTATGTTGTTGAAGGCAACAAGCGTGCCAGTGTCATGAAGTTTTTTAATTCACCCTCTATCTTAGCAGATGTGACACGCAAGGTTCCCAAGAGAACTGATGACCTGGAAAACCGCATTTATTATGAATTTATGGACTTCTATAAGGTGACCAAAATTAACTATATTCAATTTTCAAAAATAGGCAGTTTTCCAAAGCTGGTAGAATCTGTAGGTAAAAATGCAGGTGAGATATGGACGGAGGATGACTGCATGGATTTTTCTTCCTTTCACACCGCATTTAATAAAGCATTTACCGAACTCGGCGGACGCAAAATTTACGGTGTCACCTGTGGAGATGCCCTGCTTTTCTATCTCTCCCTTTACCCCTATAGGGAAGCAAAGGAAATGTCAGGAAACGAAATCAAGAAAAATCTGGATAAAATATGGGCAGAAATCACTCTATTGGCGGAAGATAGCAATATTGAACTGCTAATGGGTCCCACAGGCGATAAAAAAATCGTCAACTCAGTCATCAATAAAATCCGCCCCACCAAAAAAAGAGTTGCTTTTGTCTACGACAAAAAGCCTGCTGCTTCCGACTGGATTTACAGCCATGAGCTGGGACGCCTGCATCTGCAATCCACATTTGGCAATGACATTGAAGCCCAGAGCTATATTACCAATGGTGTTCCTGAAGATTCAGAAGCCGTTTTAGAAGGAATCTGTCGGGAGGGCTTTGACATTATATTTACAGTAACCCCTCAGCTTATCAAACAAAGCCTGAAGGTCGCCTCCTGGCATCCAAATGTAAAGATACTAAACTGTACCCTTAATTCCTCACACAGCTCTGTAAGAACCTACTATACAAGAATGTATGAGGCAAAATTCTTAACTGGTATCATCGCCGGAGCTATGTGCGAAAATGATAAAATCGGATATATTGCAGACTACCCAATATATGGAATAGTTGCCAACATCAATGCTTTTGCACTAGGGGCAAAAATGGTAAACCCAAATGCCAAGGTTTACCTGACATGGTCTACAACTAAACAGTCTAACACGGAAAAACTGTTTTGGGACCAACAGATTAATTACATATCGGCACAGGACATGATTACTCCCGATGACGATTCCAAAGAGTTCGGTTTATATACAATTCATGGCGGAGTGCGCACCAACCTTGCCATGTCTATCTGTCACTGGGGTGCATTTTATGCGGAGCTAATCAGTAGTATCCTGCGAGGTTCATGGAAAGCCGAAGAATCCTCAGATATTAAAGCAATCAATTACTGGTGGGGACTTTCCGCTGGTGTAATCGATGTAATATGCTCCAAAAATGTTCCGACAGAAACCGACAAGCTTGTCTCCCTAATGAAACGTGCCATCTCCTCTGGTGTATTTTTCCCGTTCTCCGGTCCTCTGACTGACCAGAACGGCGTAATACGCTGTGAAAAAACCGATATATTAAGACCAGAGGATATTATGACCATGGACTGGTTGGTAGATAACGTCGTCGGAACAATTCCGGTTATTGATGATTTGAAGGATTCCGCAAAGTCAATGGTACAATTACGGGGTGTTGAAACCACTACAACAAATAAAGGAGGAACATCAATTCTATGAAAATACTTGTACTTGCCGATGAAGAATCCAAGTACCTGTGGGACTATTTTGAGAAGAAAAAGCTAGAGGGTATTGATTTGATTATTTCATGCGGGGACCTAAAACCACAATATTTATCTTTTCTTGCCACCTATTCAAAGGCACCTGTACTCTATGTACATGGCAATCATGATGCAGCCTACAAAACCACACCACCAGAAGGCTGTATCTGTATTGATGACCGAATCTATGTACACAACGGCATTCGCATTATGGGTTTAGGCGGCTCCAAAAAGTACAATTACGGAGCCTTTCAGTACTCCGAGCGTGAAATGCGCTCCCGTGTCCATAAACTCTGTCTAAAACTTTTACGACACAAGGGCTTTGACATTCTGGTAACCCATGCACCAGCTTACCAGTTCAATGACGGAGAGGACCTTCCTCACTCCGGATTTCAGGTTTTTCGTGAGTTATTGGACAAGTATAAGCCCAAGTTTTTCCTGCATGGTCACGTCCATCTCAGCTATAGCTGGAACCAGCAACGGGAATGTATGTATAACGAATACACTACGGTGATCAATGGATTTGAACGCTATGTTTTTGAGTATAAGCAGTGAGTTCCTCCGCCATTACTCTTTACTTAACCTGCCGCAAAATTTGTTCAACCTCACTGCCGTTTCATCTGCCGTAGTATCACTTTCACCTCGTCTGTCGGAATGCGGGATTCTATGATTTTTTGAAGTGCCTTGTTATAGGTTCTATCATCCAAGGAGGTACTCTTCAAAAAGCAATAGGTATGGTAAGGAAAGCAGCAAAATGCTTCTGCCAGCAGCCATGAATCTGCCATAGATGCATAATATCCCGTAGTATCCACCTCGCTTGCTGCCGTAAGCACCCTCTCCAGATAAAGTCCCTTTCTCTCCAAGGTATCTGTCAGACTATCCGTATCTACCACCCGGAGTCTGGATATCTTTTTGCCCTCTTCATCGCACTTTAGCAAATGCTGCATCATAATAATCAGAGCCACACGGACTTCAAACTCCCTATCTGATCTCAAATAGGGCTGAATAAAATTCCATGTGTGTTCTCTATCCCTCTGAAAAATTGTCATTCCCATAAATACACTGTCACACACCGACCAATTATCTACCAGCGGTATAAATTTCTCAATATAGGGAAGCATCTCATCCATATTCTTTGAAGCGTATCCTAAAACCATCCCCCGAAGCATCTTCTCCTCAAAATAAATGTCCTCATCCTTTAACATTTCCCGCCAATCAGCCTTTGCAATCTGCTTTGCCAAAGATCTTAGCTGCGGCAGACGGATACCAAGCATATTCTCCACCCCTGGCACCAAGGCTGCCGAAAACTCCCGGTAATTAACCTCCTGCATGGCTAGCAGCTGCTCTCTGATTTGCTCATTCATATTTTATCTGTACCTCCCTAAATTTATCTCCGGCTATGAATATAGTTTACATAACATATTTCAATATATCATTCAATACATCAAAACTGTACCGCAGACTAAATAATCTGCGGTACATATATATTGAACTATGAAAAAAACCAATTTTGTCTGATTATACGTAGAACAGCAAATCCTCATATTGTGGAAATGGCCAATAGGTCTTATCCACCAAATCCTCCAGCTCATCAGCCGGCTTTCTCACTGCCTCCATGGCAGCAAACACCTCATCATGGAAGCATTTTGCTGCTTTTTCCATATCATACTCCAGCTCGAGTGCCTTAGCGTCTACTTCCTCTAACTTATTAATGGCCGCTGTCATATCCTTCAGATGGTCAGCGATATTACCAAGAATCTTCTCCTGCACAGAGGTGTCAACTCCCACTGCTTTCAAGTCATTTACACCCTTTGCCATATCTGCAGAGTATTTCATCACTGCTGGCACAATCTGCTTCTTGGCCATATCCAGCATTGTTTTTGCCTCAATATTAATCTGTTTTGCATAATTCTCATAATAGATCTCTGCACGTGATTCCAACTCTGCCCTGCTGAGCACTGAAAACTTTTCAAACATTGCTACATTTTCTTCTCTTACAAAAGCACAGACTGCATCTACCATACACTTAATATTCGGAAGACCTCTTCTCTCTGCCTCAGCTACCCACTCCTCGGAATAACCATTACCGTTAAAGATCACTCTCTTATGCTTTGCAATCAGCTCTTTTATCTTGTCATGAACTGCCATATCAAAATTATCTGCCTTTTCCAGTTCATCAGCGATCTCACAAAGAGAAGCTGCAACAATCGTATTAAGAATCGTATTTGGTGTTGCAATGGACTGAGTAGAGCCTACCATACGAAACTCAAATTTGTTACCGGTAAACGCAAATGGAGATGTACGGTTACGGTCCGTAGCATCCTGCATAAAGGACGGAAGTGTAGCAACACCGGATTCATAGGCTTTACCCTGTAAAGAGCTGGTAGCCTCACCGGTAGTATCAAGCTGCTTTAACACATCATCCAGCTGCTCACCCAGAAAAACGGAAATAATAGCCGGCGGTGCCTCGTTGGCTCCCAGTCTGTGGTCATTTCCTGCTGAGGATGCTGACAATCGAAGTAAATCTGCATGCTCGTCAACAGCCTTCAAAATAGCCACCAAGAACAACAAAAACTGTACGTTTTCATGTGGGGTTTTTCCAGGCTCCAACAAATTGATTCCGTCGTCAGTTCCCATAGACCAGTTATTATGCTTACCGGAACCATTTACACCGGCAAATGGCTTCTCATGAAGCAGGCATGCCAGATTATGACGGTCTGCCACTCTTCTCATTGTCTCCATTACCAACTGATTATGGTCTGTACCAATATTGGTGGTTCCATAAATCGGTGCCAGCTCATGCTGTGCCGGTGCAACCTCATTATGCTGTGTCTTAGCTGAAATTCCCAGCTTCCAAAGCTCAATATTCAAATCCTTCATATAGGACAAAACGCGTTCCTTTACCGTTCCAAAATAGTGGTCGTCCAATTCCTGTCCCTTAGGCGGCATAGCTCCAAATAGAGTTCTCCCGGTAAAGATTAAATCCTTCCGCTTTGCATAATCGGCTTTGTCCACAAGGAAATATTCCTGCTCCGGTCCAACCGAGGTTGTCACCTTTGTTGAAGTTGTATTTCCAAATAATCTTAAGATTCTCAACGCCTGTACGTTCACTGCTTCCATAGAACGCAGAAGTGGTATCTTTTTATCCAGTGCCTCACCGGTATAAGAAGAAAACGCCGTTGGAATGCAAAGTATGGTACTACCGTCCGGTGATTCCTTGATGAATGCTGGAGAAGTACAATCCCATGCAGTGTAACCCCTTGCCTCGTTTGTTGCTCTAAGTCCACCTGAAGGGAAAGAAGAGGCATCCGGTTCACCCTTAATCAGCTCCTTGCCGGAAAACTCCATCAGTACCTTACCGTCCGCAGTCGGACTGATAAAGGCATCATGCTTCTCCGCAGTAATTCCAGTCATCGGCTGAAACCAATGGGTATAATGCGTTGCTCCCTTTTCGATGGCCCAGTCCTTCATCGCATTTGCCACAGTATCTGCAATAGCGGGATTCAGTTCTTTCCCTAATTCAATGGTCTTCTTAAGCTCTTTATAGACTGCCTTTGGCAACCGCTCCCTCATTGCCGCATCATTAAATACATTTGATCCGAAAATCTCTGTTACATTTACCATTTCACTCATAAAAATACTTCCTTTCCTCATTGTATATTGGCGGATACAAAATGATAAAAGGGTATTCTCCCCATGAGAACACCCTTGTCCTTTAGTCATACACGTATTCGCTTCGATAGTTGTAATATAAACCACCTTGTTAAAAAAATCAAGTCTTTTTTTGATTTTTTGTGTGTTTTAACCATTTTGACTTAAATCCTTTAAGTTTGCCCCTTATTTTTGTAGAAAATTACATAGGCTGCCGATTTACGGATTATCATCTATCCTTTACACACATTCCTTCTCTTGACAGACCACATGGTTACTCCTGATCGTCCTCTTTCCGTTCTGACTGTTCTACCTTCGCCACTGTAACATCTCCTGAACTGCCTTCCTGGCTGGTAAGACCTGCCAGTTTTGTCCCCGCAAAGCTGGACAGCAGTACACTCGGATTGACACCCAGACTGTCACCGATCCCGTCAATCACCTGCTTCAAGGAGGTAGTGACATCCTCCGTCATCTTTGCCGTATTACCAGAGCCGTACATTGTAATCTTATCTATACTGCCAAGAGGTGTAGCAATGGCTTCTGCAACCTGCGGATACATATTACAGAGCATTTCAATAATGGCAGCCTCTCCATATTTCTGCATAGCCTCTGCCTTCTTATCAATACCTGCAGCCTCTGCCTCTGCCTTAGCCTTGATAGCTGCCGCTTCCGCTTCACCCTTAGCCTTGATACCTGCCGCTTCTGCTTCCGCCTTGGCACGGATAGCTGCTGCCTCCTGTTCCATACTGTACTTCACTGCGTCAGCCTGAATCTTCTGTGCCTCTGCCTCCTGCGCCTGCTCGTACTTCTTTGCCTCTGCTTCTTTCTGACGCTTATACAGTTCTACATCTGCCATCTGCTGCTGCTTATATTTCTCTGCATCTGCCTGCTTACGGATATTGGCATTCAATGTCTGTTCCTGAACTTCTGCCTCCCGCATTTTGAGTTCTACTTCTCTCTCCTGTCGTGCAATATTGGCATTAGTCGCAGTAACCTCAATTGATTTACGCTGCTCCTCTTCCTGAATCTTATATGCCGCATCTGCCTCAGCACGCTTTGTGTCTTCAACGGTCTTAAGCTCTGCCTTCTTGATTGCCAGCTCATTCTGCTTGATGGAAATCTCGGTCTCAGACTGTACTGCAGCATCATTAGCCTCCTTTTTAGCCTGTGCCTGCGCTATGGCAACATCACGGTCTGCGTTTGCCTTAGCAATAGACGCATTTTTCTGAATCGCTGCCATATTATCCTGTCCCAATGCCGGAATCAAATCATTTTGATCCGTAACATGCTGAATATTGCAGGAAATAATCTCTATTCCCAGACTGTTCATATCCTTCTGCGCCTTTTCCTGTACCTGATCACCAAATACCTTGCGGTCATTACACAGGTCCTTAAGGGTTACCGTACCGATAATCTCACGCATATTACCCTGCAATGAATCCACTAATGCCATAATAATCATTTCTTCCTTCATATTCAGGAAGTTCTTCATTGCACGCTGAATGCCGTCCTCATCCGTCATTACCCGCACCTTTGCCACCGCATCAATATTTACACCAATAAAATCCAGCGTAGGCACAAAATCATCCGTCTTTATATCAATAGATATCTGCTTTACCAGTAACTCATCCTTACGCTCAAAAAACGGCAGCTTCACTCCTGCACGACCGATTAACACCTTCGGCTCCTTCCGCAATCCGGAAATAACAAAGGCAACATCCGGTGGTGCCTTTACATAGCTTGCCAAAAGCAGCACTATCACCAATACCACAATCAAAATCACCCACCAATAACCCGATAAAAAATCCAACATGATTCTACCTCCACTTTTCCTTTGATTTTTATAACATAATTGTAATACATGTCATAAAAATAATCAAGTAAAAAATAATAATAAATCCTACCACTCAG
>CAMWYM010000003.1 GCA_947178475.1 uncultured Clostridium sp.
CGTCACTTGCAACCTCGGCAACCAATGTATTACTACTGCTCCACTGTACCGTATAAGTATCCGGATTTTCCGGTGTAGTGGATGCAACCGATAATTCTGCCGTCTCCTTTCCCTTCAGGGATAATTTCGTTTGATTCAGTGTAAAATCCTCTACTTGATTTGTCACCGTTATCGTACAGGTTTTGGAAATACTGCCTATACTAGCGGTAATTATCGCAGTTCCGCTGGCTTTTGCTGTCACGTTACCGTCTTTATCCACAGCTGCAACCTCCGGGTTATCACTGCTCCACTGTATCGTATAGGAATCCGGATTCACCGGAGTAGTAGTAACCGATAATTTTTCCATCCCATTCCCCTTCAGGGATAATGTTGTTTTATTTAGTGAAAAATCCTCTACCTTATTTGTCACCGTTATTGTACAGGTTCTGGAAATATTGCCTATTTGAGCAGTAATTGTCGCAGTTCCACTGGCCTTTGCCGTTACCTTACCGTTACTATCCACGACTGCAACCTTCGAATCACTACTGTTCCAATTCACCGAATAGTCTGCATCCGACGGTGTTACGGAAGCAACTTCCAGCGTAAACTCCTGATTTACCTTAAGCTCCTTCTTATCTGCATTAAGAGTAAAACCAGTTATCGCTGCTGCTGCCCTTGTAATATTGATTGTAACCGTTGTGGTTTTGTAATTTCCTTTATCTGCCCCCGTATACTCTGCCACAGCACTCACAGCCTGACCGGATTTCAAAGCAGTATTTGTATACCCGCTTTGCCAGCTCCAGCCCTCTGGAAGAGGTACCTCTCCCACAGTTTTTACATTATAGGCTGCGCTCATTGTCGTAGCCGGTTTGTTCGATGGTGCATCAGCCTTGATAATCCAAAATTCTATTGTATAAGAACCTGTATAATCTGAACCAGCCACTGCCTCAATCACCACTTTTGCTTTGGAACTGGAAGTGGAAACATTAATGTTGTTAGAATATGTAAGTGTATAATCCTTCCCTTCCTGCAGCGTTGTCGTTCCATCTTTTATCGTAACAGGCGGTATGATTTCACTTCCTGTATACGTCTGGTTTGATATAGACGATTTTGTCAGACTTTTAATTTCTTTTTTCTCGACACCGCCCTCTTTTTTTAGGGTAAATGCGTACGAATTAGTGTCACCATTACTATTCTGAAGATTAATATTCCAATAATAAGTCTTTCCTGCCTCCAAATTAACAGTATATGGTCCTAACTCACTATATATAGGACTATAAATCATATAATCCGTACCATACCAGTTAATCTTATAGTTAGTCCTCTTATTACCCGGTCCCGAAATCGTATATTCCCCCGTAGTATCCGGCGTAAACATAAACCATTGAGTTTTATTTACACTTTTGTTAATCGTAACCTCCTCTGACCAGCCATCATATACAGATTTTGTATTCGCTGCAGTCCTTTCTATCAGATACCATGCATATAAAGGAAAATTATTTGTTACCTCCTTATCAAAGTCATACGCCCAGCTCTCCAGAGGATATGAACCAATTGTTGTACAGCTATCAGTGAACCAGCCAAAAAAAAGATACTTTGTTCCTGTAGCCTGATCTACTATTGCATCAGGGTCTTTCGGTCGTGTTACCTTTCCACCGGCTTCAATTGTCTGTTGTTCATACAGCTTCTTGCCACTAGGCTGAGTCGGATCCGTTAATATTGTATCCAATAAATCTACTTTATACGTTGTTCCTGCTCCTAAAGCCTCTAATGGCTGTACCAAAACCATCAATGCGATTAAGAACAGACTAAAAAGCCGGCGCAGCCTCTGTCTCCTGCCCGTATGCGGTATCCCCCTGACCGATCCATTCCTTTTTCGTTGCCTTGCACAATCACCCATAAATTAATCCTCCTTAAACATAATCCATTGTTAAACCTGTCAACGCTACACTATTATATATTATACACTTTGTTGCCAAAAAATTCAATTACCAAACGCCTCACTATTCTTTCTTTTTTGGAAAAACAGAGCTTCAAAATCACCCAGATTCCCATTTTAATCGACCTGCGAAAATTTGTTCCGAAAATTTGTTCCGAATAAATGTTTGCTTTTTTTGAAATATTGTGTTATGATGGATTTGCATAGAGGATTGGCCAAACAATTTTTCTATTCATTTTATATCGAATATAATTGAAGAATAATGAAGGAGATGGTGGAATAATGCCAGGGAAAATCAGCACTAAGCAACAAGAGATTTTAGATTATATCAAAGATAATATATTGCAGAAGGGATATCCTCCGTCTGTCCGTGAGATTTGTGAGGCAGTGAAATTAAAGTCCACCTCCTCCGTGCATTCTCATTTAGAAACATTAGAGAAGAACGGCTATATCAGAAGGGACCCCACCAAGCCCAGAACTATTGAGATTTTAGACGATTCCTTCGGATTGACAAGACGTGAATTGGTAAATGTACCGATTGTCGGGCAGGTAACTGCCGGTCAGCCTATTCTGGCTGTTGAGAATATTGACGGCTATTTTCCTGTTCCTCCTGAATATTTGCATAATAAGAACACTTTTATGCTGAAGGTCAAGGGTGATAGTATGGTGAACGCCGGAATTTTTGACGGGGATTTAATTCTGGTGGAGGAACAGCCCACTGCGATGAATAATGAGATTGTTGTGGCGTTAGTGGACGACAGTGCCACCGTTAAACGTTTCTTCAAAGAAGACGGTCATTTTCGTCTGCAGCCGGAGAATGACTTCATGGACCCCATTATTGTTGATCATGTTTCTATTTTAGGTAAAGTTATCGGACTATTCCGTACCTTCTGATTATTCATATCGTACAAAACAGAGCCACAGACCATGTTCGCAATTCTCCCCCGCTAATCATTCTGTGACTCTGTTTTAATAAATCCGATGTTATTTGCTTTAGAGCTGTCGTACTCAACTGATAATGACATCACAGTAGAATCCCTCTTTATCTTCCTTACAGGAAGCATAACGATATCGTATCAAATCTCCCTCATTAAATCGAATAAAATAGGCAGAATAATGATATCTTGTGCGCTCCATGAAACAGTTCATCGTGGCAATTGCCTCTTCGATTGAAAATTCCTGCAGCTTAATATCTACAATATAGCGATTTGATTTTATTAAGATACTGTTTTTCACTACATTGGACTGGTCGGCAAGTGCACCCGCAAGTATTCCTTTTGTCACATCATCAGATAACAGCTTAATGTTTGTAATGTATTCATTCATGATGGAAACCATAGTAACTCTCCTAATTTGTTGTTATTCCATAAGCAGTACAGGCAAATTTTAATAAATTTCCCGGTCGGGCAGCTTGTGCAGAATCTCCTTAAACTCATCAAAATTCTCCACAAACAAATCTACTACATCCGGGTCAAAATGGACACCCTTTAACCGAACAATCTCATTGTAGGTTTCCTCCAAGGACCATCCATCCTTATAATATCGCTGCGAGGTAAGGGCATCAAACACATCACACACAGCCATAAGACGGCTGATATAGGAGATATCCTCTCCTTTCATCCCCAAATAACCGGAGCCATCCCATTTTTCATGATGCTCTAAGGCAATGGTTTTGGCAATCTGCATAATATCTCCAGGACACTTTGCCAGCAATGCCTCTCCATATAGAACATGGTTTTTCATAATCGCATATTCTTCCTCCGTTAACCGGTCCGGTTTATCCAATATTTCCTCCGGAATCATTAATTTACCGATATCGTGCATCATCGCTGCAACAGCCAGTTTATCGACATAATCTGTTGTAAATCCTGAAGCGTTTCCAAGAATCTTCATATACTCTGACACTCTCCGGATATGCTCTCCGGTAACCTTAGACTTACTCTCGGAAATCTCCGCAAAAGCATAGATTAACTCTTCCTGACTATGTACTAAATCATTATTGGCTTCAATGGTTTTATTAAGCATGACCATATTACGGTCCACAATGTAATAGGAAAAGAGAGTCGCCACTAAAAGCAGGACAATCCGAAGAAAGCCGCCATAAATCAACGCACTGGTCAGGCTGTCATATTCCTTTAACAGCTCGTCACTCTCAATAAAATAATAGCGTAAAAGCAAGGTTCCCAATACGCAAAGACAATCCACCAGTGTAGTAATGACAATTAATTTTCTGTCACAGTACAATGTTGCAATCAACAAAGTCAGAATGAGCAAAATAATGAAATCATAGGAAACAAACAAGCTTAACAAAAAAACAACTGCCAGTGTACACATAATGACATAATATTTTACCCAATGCCTTTCCAAATGTATGACATTTACCAAAACAGAAGGTATCAATAATAGCAACAAACAACTGATAAATATAATGGTTATTGTGTATTTGTCAAAGCTGTAATAATCTGATAAGGTGAACAACCACAAAGATATCAGAAACAATACCGTAATACGCAGACATTTTGCTGCAAGCTTATTCACTTCTAGATTATTTTTCCGTATCAATAATTCTCTATCCATATTCCTCCACCGGTATAGCTATCCTCTTCTGTTTCTCTAACGACTTATCGTCAGAAAAGCTTATGTCTTCTATTCGTCCAACGAATCAACAATTTTGCCGTCTAACCATATTTTTTCCAGATTATAAAACAATCTGTCTTCCTCATTAAAAATGTGTACGATAATATCATTAAAATCCATCAGAATCCAGTTTGCCGTCTGATATCCCTCAATCTGCCGAGGATGTATTCCTGCATCTGCAAGCTTCTCCTCCACATTATCTGCCATTGCCTGAACCTTATTGCGGTTAGAACCACTGGCAATAATAAAATAATCCGCCACGACAGAGACCTCTGAAATATCGATTACCCTTATATCGTCAGCCTTCTTGTCTTCTAATCCGGCTACTGCTGTTTTCGCTAACTCCCTGCTTGTCATATTTCTCTCCTTCTATTTCCTCTGTACTATCGGAAAATGCATGAAATGCAGTTTGTCCGAAAAACCATCAGAGATATTTTATTTATCTAAGCTGCTGAAATATTCATAGGTTTCCAATGTTATCGGATCAACAGCTGCTCCCTTTTTGCCAAGATAATGCACACAGTTATCCAATATATGCAACAGACATTTATCCAAATTCGTATATGCTTCCTGTCGAATAATCTCCATTTCCGGTAACATATTACGGTTCGGCTCAATGTAGTCGGCAATATAAATAATCTTTTCCAGCAATGTCATACCCGGATGCCCTGTCGTATGATAGGCAATCGCAGATAAAATATCCTTATCGCCAACTCCATATTTCTCCTTAGCATATACTGCGGAAAGCTTGGCATGCAGTAATTCGGGATTCTTATATTCACAAGGGGAAATCGGTATTTTCCGTTTTTCACATTTGGAAATTTTCTTGCTATTGGAAACATACTTAGCACAATCATGTAATAATCCGGCAACCATCGCTTTCTCAACATCCACACTATACATAAATGCCATCGTTCCCGCTGTATATTCTACTCCTAAAGAATGCTCAAAGCGTTTTGCCGGAAGCTTTTGTTGCAGTTTATTTCTCATCTCCAGCCTGTCCATATGAAAGCCCCCTATCCTTTCATTATCAACTCGTTTCTATTATAGCAAAAAAAGTGTGCGATTTCAACGAAACGCAGCACCTTTTTTGACGAATTTCTATTTTTGTAATAAGGTATCCAATAATTTTTCAAAATATTCCGGTAATTCTGAATCAAATTCCATATACTCACCTGTATCCGGATGGATAAATCCCAATGTCTTTGCATGTAGTGTCTGCCCTATTAAACCTTTTATTTTTGGGTTTTTTGGACCATACACGTCGTCTCCCAGCAAAGGATGTCCTATAGAAGCCATGTGAACGCGAATCTGGTGAGTCCTTCCGGTTTCCAGTGTACATTCTATATAAGAATAATTATCTTTTAGTGTGTTTAATACCCGATAATGGGTGACGGCTTCTCTTCCATTCCTGTGATTGACTGCCATTTTCTTCCGGTCAACAGGATGTCTGCCTATCGGGGCATTCACCGTTCCTTCCGGTTCCTTAAACACACCATGGCAAATGGCATGATATTTTCGTGTTATAGAATGCTCCTTTAACTGTTCTGCCAAACTTCTGTGCGCAGAGTCATTTTTACAGACCACAAGAATTCCTGTCGTATTTCGATCAATCCGATGAACAATACCCGGTCGTACAACACCGTTTATCGATGATAATGAATCCTTGCAGTGATAGAGCAACGCATTTACCAGTGTACCGCTTTCATGCCCCGCAGCAGGATGCACCACCATATCCTTCGGTTTGTTAACAATGACAACAGACTCATCCTCATAGAGGATTTCTAAAGGAATGTTCTCAGCCGTAACTTCAAGCTCTTTTGCTTCCTCGACCTCCACCTCAATGATATCACCCGGTCGGCATATATAATTTGCCCTGCACATTTTTCCGTTGACTAATATATTATTCTCTTGAATTAACTGCTTAACGTAAGAACGTGACAAATCGGAAATCTGTTCACTGATATATTTATCAATCCGTTCCCTTACTTCATCAGTTGAACGCCTGTTATATTCTAAGCGATAATGCATAAGCCAGACTCACTTTCTAAAATGTTCAAAATCCTCTTCCTTATACTTAAACAGAACGAGCACAGCCATCAGTAAAAAACCGATAGTCGCATAACAGTCAGCAATATTGAACACCGGAAAATCAATCAGCTTAACATAGATAAAATCAATTACATAGCGAAACCGCAGGCGGTCAATAAAATTGCCTGCCGCACCGGCTAATATCAATATAACCAGTGCCCGAAGATCATGAAAGCTGCCGGACTGTTTGCATCGGACATAAAACCATATACCCACAGCCAACGCAAATACTGTGATCACATAGAATAATATCTGCTGATTGGCCAAAATTCCCCAAGCCGCTCCGGGATTTTGAATGTAGTGAATTTCAAAAACCCCTTTAATTATTGGTATCGATGCGGATAGCTCCATATTATGGGTAATCCAATATTTTGTCACCTGATCCAAGCCCAGTAAGAGGACAAATGAAATGATTGCAGGCAGATAACTCCCTGCAATCCCTTTCCTGGTCCTGTTTAAATTAGTTTCCTTTGATTGTTCCATATTTGTCTCATCAATAATCATATCTTTTATCGTTTCCCTACTGCAATCCTATCTTTTTACAGGAAGTTAAATCCTTCCTCTTCATCGTCTGCATTTCCAATTAAATTCGATTGCTTCACGTTATCCTCCACATCACCAACGAATACATCTTCCTCCGTAGAGGCAGTTTCCCCAAATGGGTCAATATGAAGAGAAGCCGAATCGTTAGACTGAGAACCCAGACCATCAGACACTCCTCCACCGCCTAAGCCTCCGGCAAAGTTCGGCAATATTGTCGGAATCTCTTCTTCTGACTCGTTGCCGACAACAAAATCAAAACCATCACTATAATTATCTGCGGAATCCAGCATATTAGACTCATTTACTTTATCTTCCACTTCCCCTACATAGGTATCTTCATCTGCTTCCTCAAAGGTAGGTGAAGCTGCAGACATACCGTCAGATACAGTCTCTTCCATATCATCATCACTGACAAAATCAAAGCCTGTATTATAGTTATCCTCAGAATCAATCATATTCGATTCATTTATCCGTTCTTCTACCTCACCACTAACGGTTTCTTCTTCATCAGCCCCGCCATAGGCTTCTGCTGCCTGATCGTCATCACTGACAAAATCAAAACCTGTGTTGTAGTTATCCTCAGAATCGATCATATTCGATTCATTTATCCGTTCTTCTACCTCACCACTAACCGTATCCTCATCATATACAGCGGAAGCAGTTGCCTGTTCATCATCACTGACAAAATCAAAGCCTGTGCTATAATTATCTTCAGAGTCCAGCATATTGGATTCATTTACTCTATCCTCTACTTCACCGGTAACCTGTGTCAATTCCTCCTCAGGCACAAAATTTGCAGTAGTTCTTACCGGTTGCGGTTCCGGCTTTACCCGCTGGGTCGGCTGTGGCTTTGCCTGCTGTGGTTGCGCTGTCTGTGGTTGTGGCGCCGGCTGCGGCTTTACCTGCTGCGGTTGCACTGCCTGTGGCTGTGGTGCTGGCTGTGGCTTTGCCTGCTGTGGTTGCGCTGCCTGTGGTTGTGGCGCCGGCTGCGGCTTTACCTGCTGCGGTTGCGCTGCCTGTGGTTGTGGTGCCGGCTGCGATTTTACCTGCTGTGGTTGCGCTGCAGCACCATTCATGTTTTGATTAGTCTGTGTCTGCTGAACTGCCTGTGGGTTACGCTTTACACGGTTTGATCCTGGCTTACTCTCTTTGACATTCAATGTGGATTTTTCAGACGAACCTTTTGATGATGCCTTCTTTTTACCTGCACTGCCGTTATATGCACCGCCAGTCTGTTTACTAAAACGTCCACCGCCATTTGCTGCCTCAGCAAATGGATCCATATTCAGTGTTCCCCGGTCAAAAGCAGGATCCTGATTTGTACGTTCTCTTCCGTCATCAAAAGAGCTAGATCCAACATATCCTCCTCCGCCGGATAAACCGCCAAGACCGCCCTCACTGCCAAGACCGCCGCCAGAAAAGCTGCCAAAGCCGCCCTCATAATGCTGACTCGGCTCAAATCCCGGTCCTAAATCAATGTCGATCATCTCGCCGTCCATAATCTTTAACTGTGCTTCCAAAACCTTGGTAAACTGCTCCTTAAAGATTGCCTGTTGTTTCTGAAGGCGATAGATTTCATCCTTTGTCTCCTGTAACTCTTCTTTTGCATCCGCTAACAGCATTTCCGCCTTCTTCTCCGCCTCGTTATTGATCCGACGAGCCTTGTCATTGGCAGCAATAACTGTTTCCTCTGCCGTTTTTTCAGATAGAGTCAACGCCTTTTGCATAGATTCCTCAATGGATTTATAATGCTGAATACTTTCATCCAAGGTAGCAACCTTATCTTTTAATTCTACATTAGAACGGTAAAGCTCACTGTAATCGGAAGCCAGCTCGCTCATAAAGGTTTCAACATCCTTTTTGTCATATCCAATACCGCCTTTAAATACTCTGTTTTGTACATCTACAGGTGTTAACATCCGATCCCTCCCAATACTTTAATCACTACAAACTAGAAAGCACTTAACAACTCCGGTGACAACGTGGTCTCATTTAGGATTTCATCACGCAAATCACCTGACACTTCGATATTATCCGGAGCAGCAATAAATATATTTGCAGAAATAGCCTGCAACGAGCCATCTAAAGCATAGCAGGCACCACCAATAAAATCAATTATTCTCTGGGCTGCATGAACCTCAATCCCTTCCATATTGATAATAATAGTTCTACCTTCCTTTAAATAGTCGGTCACTCGTTGTGCTTCATTAAATTCCTGCGGTTTAATTACAATCACTTGATTACTACTCCTATTATTGTTACGGCTGTTAATAGATACTAATTTACTTGGACTTGCTGGTTTTGCCGGTCGCGCTTTTGGTTTCTTCGGCACATAGTCTTCGTCCTCGTAATCATCATAATAAGCCCTACCCGGTTTATCCTTTATCTTTTTCTTAGGCGGCTCGTAATAATCTTCCTCCTCCTCGTCGTCATCGAATAAATCATCTTCAAAATCATCCTCTGGTTCCGACAGTTTCAGAAAATCCATAAATTTGTTTACTCCGCTTTTTGCCATGACTACTCTCCTTTATACTGTATAGTTACGGGTTCCAAAAATAGCTGTGCCAACCCGTACCATGGTTGCTCCTTCCTCAATTGCAACTTTATAATCATTTGTCATGCCCATAGACAAGACATTCATATCAATATTATCAATGTTTTTCGATATTATGTCAAGTGATAATTGCTTTAAAGTGTGGAAATACTTTCTATTTTCCTCTGGATTTTCGACAAATGGAGCAATTGTCATCAAACCATTAACATGAATATTCGGTAAAGCGGCTATTTCTTCAATAAAAGGAATCACTTCGTTAGTATGCAATCCAAACTTGCTTTCCTCTTCGGCTGCATTTACCTCCACTAAAATCTGTGCAGTCAAATCCTTTTTCTCTGCCTGCCGCTGTATTTCCTTCGCCAGCTTTATCGAATCCACGGAATGAATCAGAACGGCTTTGTCAATTACATATTTGACTTTGTTAGTCTGCAAATGTCCAATTTGGTGGAACCGCACAGGTACAGATACCCTCTCATACTTATCACACAGCTCCTGTACCTTATTCTCACCAAAATCCTTTACTCCTATTGAAATAAGCTCCTCAATGTCTTCCAACGGCTTAGTTTTACTGACTGCAATCAGTGTTACCTCCTCTGGACGGCGTCCGCTCTTCCTCGCTATGTCATCCACCTGCTGCCGGATATATCTGTAATTCTCTGTTACCACTTTGAAAACCACCTCACTATTTAATAATTTGATTCTCTGTCACCATGGATTGATTAAGAACAATCCTGTCATACCATGCAATACTGTAGCTGACATCGGCCTTGACAATCGTATATTCATCATCCTGATACAATATATCAATATAACGGAAATCTGCAACTCCCTGATTTACACAGAATACTCCGTTAAGCTCCTCTGTAGCCGCCTGTGTCAGCGAAAGCGTTTCGTTATTGTCTATGTTGACCAGGACATCCTCCGGCGAAAAATCATCCGGATCCACATAACAGAACTGGTCATCGGTAATATATAATGCTGGTTCAACCTGCTTAATCGTCACCTCACCGTTTTTATCCAGCTTCTTAACATTAAGGAAGCGTTCCTCCATCGAATCAGAGCCCTTTGACAGATAATCCACCGGTATTTTGTATACATTCTTTTGAGTAATAGAGGTATTGGGAATCTTTAATCCGTTATTCTGATCCATAATAATCACAATATCAATATATCGGTTATTGATATAATTTACCATCTGCTGGTTAAGGGAGATAATGACAAATTTTTTGTCATCTGCACTGGTAAGCCGGAAATTACAGGTTATATTTTTGGAGCTGTTATGAATATTAACTTTAATGGTTTCCTTATCATCTAGTTCATTTGCCTCAGCAGTGGTAAGCGGTGCCACTAAATACCAGTTTTCTGACGTCACCAGCTTGTACACCGGATCGCCTGCATTAATAATCTCTCCAGTTTTGAGCGTTGTCTTCTTATAGCTGCTCTTGTCAACATCAGCAGCTTTAAATTCATTAATGTTAAAATTCTCATATCCATCCTTATAATAAGTGACAATACCGGCATCCTGTGTGGTTACCTTTTTATAAGTGGACACATCAGCAGAATCCATCGAGGTCATCTGTTCAATCAAAGCTTCATTGGTCAGCTCCAAAACAGCATTTTCAATATCATATCGAAAATTATATAATTCAGAAAAATTTGAATAATCAAAATAATTTTCAAAGGTAGAAATACGGGTTCTTATCTCTGTCAATGCATCATCCGACATAGTCAGTGCCTCTGTGTCGGAATCCTTAATTTTGTCATAGACACTTCCTGTCTCATCAATGGTGTAAATGGTTTTATTTTTGCCAATTTTCTCTCCGTCCCGCACATAATAGCTGACATATCCTGAGCTCTCAGCATTAATCAGCTTCTCCTCTCTGACAATAAGGGCCGTTGCATTGATATTGGTATCTATGTAACTATTCTGAACCTCATAAATGGAAAGAGATTCCTTCTGCAAAGACATGACGACACGAATAATAATATATAATAAAATAATAATAAAGATAACGGTTCCCATATTTAATTTAAATTCATTTGAATAATTTGGTCTGTACCGTTTGCTCAAAAAATCATACCTCCGCTTAATTACATCTATTTATTGTACCATTTTTAGCGGTTGACTACAACATTAATGAATAAAATTTATAAAATATTAGAACACTAATAGTATTCCAAAGTAAATCTATTTACATGTGTGAAACTATCGCACAAAAAATGTATGA
This sequence comes from uncultured Clostridium sp., assembly GCA_947178475.1. Taxonomy (GTDB): domain Bacteria; phylum Bacillota; class Clostridia; order Lachnospirales; family Lachnospiraceae; genus CAG-590. Next base: position 11,972 of record CAMWYM010000003.1, read on the forward strand.
AATGGAAACAGAAAGGAGACTCATCATGAAGGTATTAGATTATACGATTTTAACCTTTGTAGTAATTGGTGCAATCAACTGGGGGCTAATTGGATTCTTTGACTTTGACCTGGTAAGCACTCTGTTTGGACAGATGTCCATACTGACAAGAATTATTTATGCAATAGTCGGAATCGGAGGTCTTTATGCAATTTCATATTACGGCCGTATGAACACCGAACTACAGTAAGGTGTATAGGAAAATGCTGCCATCCGATAAATTACAATCGGTGGCAGCATTCCTGTATTATAAAGAAGCGGTTACCAGCTCTTTAAGATATTCTGTCAGTTCCTCCTTTGCCTTAGAAATCCCAATGACGAAATCCAGCTCAAATTTATCGGATACAATAGAAAGCTCTTTTACCAGCTTCTCCACCTCATCCACTGTTTCCACACAGGCAATGGACATAAAATTATCCAAAAAAATGCGGTCTAAATCATCATTCTGAGACGCAAGCCCATAGATAAATCCAATAAACATATCTGCAGAACGGATATTATATTCGGGAACATTAATCAGACGTATCCGGTTACTCAATTCATACATATGCTTATTATTTCTATCCAGATAAGCAATGCTTCCGCCGGTGAGCTTAATATCATTATTTGCCTTTCCCATTAGCATTCTGGTCTTTCCTTTTCCCTTTTCACCTACAACTAGCTCAATCATTTTGACAGCCTCCCCATTTTAATATATTTCTTTTAGCATATCCTCCACATTCTGATAAAGTGTCTCATGGTCAGTAGCGTTTGAGACAAGGCAGATATACTCTTCATCTGTTTCATCCTTTACAAATTCCAAAATAATACAGCTTCCTGCTTTTTCTGTAGTCCCGGTTTTCCAGCCTGTAATATGATAGCCGGCAGGCATATCAAAAGAGTTGGACAAAAAACCGTTAGTTGCAGTAATGTCCATGGATATTTTCTCATTATCACGATACATAGTTAATGTATATGTGCTGTTGCTGTCAATCTGTATCAGGGTTTCCTTTGTCAGAAATTCCTTAAATATTAAATATAAATCATATGGTGTAGTATAGTGATTATTATCATGCAAACCGTGAGGGTTTACAAAATGAGAATTTGTTGCACCCAGCTCGGCAGCCTTTTGATTCATCAAATCCACAAAACCACCAACAGACTCTGCAATATAGCGGGCCAGCGCAATAGCACAGTCATTGTAGGAGGAAATCAGCAAACCGTGAAGTAATTCATCCACAGTGATGTAATCACCCGGTTCTAATCCCATAATTGTAACATTATCCTCATTAAATTCAATTTCCTTGCCGATCACCACGGTATCTGACAAAGAAATCTGTCCCTTTTCAATAGATTCCATAACAACAATTGCAGTCAATATTTTGGTCATGCTGGCAGGATAAATCCTTTTATGGGGATTAACTGCCGAAACTACAGTATTAGCAGTCTGGTTAATCAGCAGCCCTGCCTCAAACTCCATGCCTGAACCATCGAATACATAAGCATCATAGGGAATGACTACATTCTCAGCTGAAAGCCCGGCAGGCCGGACAATCGGAAGATTTACCGTGGAGCTGATATGCAAAAGCTCCTCCGTATCGTATGATTCCCCACACCCTGTCAACAAAGAAACACAAATCAGTGCAATCATCACAAGGGCAAAACCTGTTCTATTTTGATTACTTAAACATTTCACGCCAATCCAAATCTCCTCGGTCTAATGCTTTGACCATCAATTCGGCAGTAGCCAAGTTGGTAGCCAATGGAATATTATGTATATCACAAAGTGTAAATATATTAATGATATCCGGTTCATGGGATTTCGGTGTCTGCGGATCCCGCAAAAATATCACCATGTCGATATCATTATGTTCAATCTCTGAGCCCAGCTGCTGCTCTCCTCCCAAATGCCCTGCCAGATATTTGTGGACAGTAAGGTTTGTCACCTCTTCTACCAAACGTCCCGTGGTCCCAGTGGCAAATAACTCATGCTTGCATAGTATCCCCCGATATGCAATACAAAAATTCTGCATTAGTTTCTTTTTTGCATCATGTGCGATTAACCCAATATTCATTATTTCCCCTCCAGCTTCTAGTATTTTCTGCGTTGTAAGGATACATTTAAAACCAACCCAATTGCCGCACAACAGCTGACTAACGATGTCAGCCCATAACTGACAAACGGTAATGGAATACCTGTGTTTGGCAATATTGAGGTTGCCACTCCTATATTAATAAATGTTTGAAATCCAATTAACGCTGCTACCCCAGTCGCAATGTACATCCCCATTTCATCATTTGCTTTACGTGCAGTCCTTATACATTGTACCACAATCAACCCCAAAATTACAATAATAAGTATACTTCCGATAAATCCCAATTCCTCTCCTACAACGGAAAAAATGAAATCCGTCTGCTGCTCGGAAATCAGATTGGCATCCTTAACGGTAGCAAAAGTGGAATTATTCAATCCTTTTCCAAATAACTGACCTGAACCAATAGCCATAACGGAATTATCCTGCTGATACTGTGTTGTAGAAGCATAATCCTCAGGATAGAGAAAGGTAAGAATTCTCTGAACCCAGTAATCCTTTAAGAACATCGGATTAGGTCTTTTGATATACCAGATAAAGGTTCCGGCAAGAGGAATGGCACACAAAATAACTACCCCAATTATTTTGTAGCTTAAGCCAGCAACAAAAATCATAACACATAAAATGATAAAAATATCGATTGTAGTTGACAGATCAGGCTGAACCACAATCAAGATAAGCGGTACTGCACAAAGTGCCGCATATCCAGCTAATGTCTTAAACGTATTAATGCTATCCTTGTGATTTGCAAGATAGTGAGCCGCACAGATAATCATGATAATTTTGGTAAATTCCGATGGCTGTATAGTAATTACATCCGGCGAACCCAGCCAGCGCTGCGCTCCATTTACCTCTGTTCCTTTAAAGATTACTGCCAGCAACAGAATGATATTTATCACATAAAGCAACATCTGAAATTTGCGAATAAACTTATAATCCACAAGCGATAAAACAATCAGTCCGATCAGGCAGACTACCATACCTGCAATCTGTTTTTTCAGATAGGAGTGATCCGCACTGTCAATCATTACCGTACCAAAAATACAGGCAAAAAGAACCAATAAAATTAATTTAAAATTGTAATTCTGTATGCGATAATTTTCAAACATAAGCTGCTCCTTCGCAATAACTATTTTACTGATTTGGATTTCATGTCCTTAATTGGAATATTTGCATAAAGTGCTGGTACTGTTCCATTTCCTCCATCTGACTCCGTCTGGGTAATCTGGATATCCAGACCACTGGCATCTATCTCCATATATCTGGAGATGACTTCTATAATATCATTCTTAATCTGTTCCATAATATCCGGTGAACAGTTTGCACGGTCTGAGACCAGCAACAGCTTTAGCCGGTCCTTTGCATAGTCTCCGGATGATTTTTTCTTATTAAATAAATCAAATAATCCCATAATCTTCTCTCCAATCTTCTTTCTTTTCTTTTGCCGATCCTATTTCTTGAATAACTTGGATAATTTTTTGAAAAAACCGGAATCATTCAAATCCAAAAACTCTACCTCTTCTCCCAGAACCCGCTTACATATATTGAGATACGCTTTGCCGGCAGGAGAATTATCACCAACCAGAGGCTGTCCCTGATTTGTAGAAATAACAATATTTTCATCGTCCGGTACTGCACCGATCAAATCAATTGCGAGAATTTCTACTACATCCTCAATGGACATCATCTCTCCACGCTTAACCATATCCATACGGATACGATTCACAATCAAATCCATTTTCTTAATATCATTAGCCTCTAACAATCCGATAATGCGGTCTGCATCACGTATAGCAGATACCTCCGGAGTAGTAACAATCAGCGCCCGATCAGCCGCTGCAATCGCATTTTTAAAACCCTGTTCAATTCCTGCCGGACAATCAAGAATGATATAGTCATATTCTTTCTTTAATTCGTCTACCAGCTTCTTCATCTGCTCTGGAGTAACGGAAGTCTTGTCCTTGGTCTGTGCAGATGGTAAGAGAAACAGATTAGAATAGGTTTTATCTTTGATCAATGCCTGTTTATAACGGCAATTTCCTTCAACCACATCCACTAAATTATAGACAATGCGATTTTCCAGTCCCATTACCACATCAAGATTACGCAGTCCGATATCCGTATCAATCAGGACAACCTTTTTGTCCAATTTTGCCAATCCTGTTCCTACATTTGCCGTGGTTGTCGTTTTGCCAACACCACCTTTTCCAGACGTAATTACAATTACCTCACTCATTTTTTATCCTCCTCAATATCGTATTAAAAAAGTATATCATGTATCGTTGTCTTAGACAACGGTGCTATACATATCTGTTCCTTTACTATAGTGGCCAGCATAGCCTCTTTAGGAGCCTTTATATTATCCTTTTTGTCCGAGCTTCTGGCGATGACATCCGCAATTTTTATCTGAATAGGCTCCATCCCCATCGCAATCACAAACGCACTTTTGTCACCATTACAGCCGGCAGTCACACTGCCTTTTAATGTACCGATAATCACAATATTACCCCCGGCAACCACAGATGCCCCCGGATTTACATCTCCCACAATGACCAGAGAGGATTTTGTCTCCAACGCCTGACCTGAGCGAAGTGTTCCCCGGTAGAACATTCCGGTATTCTCCTCCTTCTTAGAATCAGGCTTGGGTTCATTTGAATCCTGCCCGGCCTCCTTTTCAAAATCAGGTAAATTCGTAATCCCAATCAGCTCTGGCTGCGATTCCTCCTTTTCGTCATCCTTTGCTGCCTGAATGATATCAAAAAAGGTTGCCTCCAGCTCGCTATTGTCATCCATGACATACTGAATATTCAATTTGGAATTATTCTCAATGATAGCCAGAATCGAATCCAATTCTTCGTTAGAAAGACTCCTTCCCTCAAAGGTGACGGCAAGCTGCTTTTCACAATCAAAAAATTCTTCTGCATTTTCAAGCTTTACCTCAAGGTCCTCCAACAGCTTGGAAAATTCCACCTCATCATTTAATACAATACAAATACCATATTTGTTGCCCTTAATTATAACCGAGTTCTTCATTGCCACTCTCCTATTAGTCAGACATATTTACATTACCGGTAATAGACGCATTTTCAAGCTTTTCCGGATCAAAATAGTAGGCATAGATAAAACCTGCCAGCTCCTCTGCATTACCAGAAGAATATCCATACGGAATAACCGCCGTAACCGATATTTCCGGTCTGGTAAACGGTGCATAGGAAACAAATAATGCATGTGCCGGTCTGGCCAGATTCTCCTCTGCTGTTCCAGTCTTACCTGCAACATCTACATCTATCTGATTAATTAACATTTCCTCCGGTGTATGGTTCTCCACCACCCGGCGCATACCATTATGAACGGTATTCCATAATGCAGGATCAATATCCACCGTACCGTGAACCTTATGGGGATTTTCATAGGTTACCTCCCCCTGTATATTTCTCATCTCCTTGATGATACTCAAATCATAACAGGTTCCACTGGTAGCAATGGTAGTAACGTAGCGTGAAAGCTGCGTCGGAGTATAGGAATTTGTACCCTGTCCGATTGCACTTCGCACTACCGTCTCATCGGATATCTTCGGTGCAATCTCATCTAATTCGATACCCGAATTGGTATCGAGCCCGAACATGGAGGCATACTTTGTCAGCTTTGACAGTCCGTCGGAATCGGAAAAATGATTTTCTCCGCCGCCCAGGCGATGTCCCACCTCGTAAAAGAAATAGTTACAGGAAACCTCCAGAGCCTCCTCAATGCCGATTATACCATGTTTGCCGGGATAAAGCCAACATTTTGGAGGAGGGTCTACTTTGGAGAAAATCCCCTCTGCATCAATAGTCGTACTCAAATCGATTGCTCCCTCTTCTACCGCTGCTATCGTGGTAAGCATTTTGTAGGTGGAACCCGGAGCTGTTCGCTGCTGGGTTGCCCTGTTATACAAAGGTTTTGTTTTATCCGCAATCAGGGCAGCATAATACTCAGCATCTACAGAGTTAGTCAGAAGATTGTTGTTATAGCTGGGATAGCTTACCATGGCAAGGATCTCTCCTGTATTTACATCAGTAACCACCACCGAACCCTCACAGGGATCAAGTGCAAGCTGCGCCGGCGTAATCTCAAGATTATTGATTTTTCTCCGAATAAACTGGTAATCCGTCAGTTCTCCTGATACGAAATCTCCATAATCCTCATCCGTCTCCTGATTCAAAACTCCCTGTTCAAACAAAGTATAAATAATCTGCGTACCGCTTATATTTTTTGATTTTATCATATACTTCATTATCAGCTTGTCGAACTCCGTATCCTCAGAAAGTATGCTCTCCACATAATTGACCAGGGCATCATACACCTCCTGGGAATCATAAAAATCACTGGAAAGCTCAAAAGGAGTTATATCGATAGCTCCCTGATTAATGGCATACTGAAGAAAGGTCCCTAAAGAAATATTACCCGCCACATATTCCTTATAAGTTTCGTCAGTGCTCTCAATCCGTTTACTGTTATATATTTCATTCTCCGCCAAAGTGGAATAAATATACTCCATATATGCGGCATATTCCTTATCCAGATTATTGATTGCCGCATTCTCTGTAGTCATAATCCGTCGAACCCTCGATAACACATACTCTCTGGTAGATGACAAGGTATTGTTGACCGTCTGTTCATATGCACCAGCCTTATCTGACGAAAGATGTGTGATGTCCAGTGTATTATTATCAAAAAGAGCAAAATATACATTTTCTATCGGAATCATCTTATTGATATTATCCTCTTCATCAATTTCTTCATCGGTAATTTTGGCAAGAACAACGCTGGCAATTTCCTTTTCCAGAGTATCATAAGTATATTTCTGCAAATCCGAATCAATGGTCAGATATATGTCCTCACCGGCAACAGAATCCTCTTTATTGGTACTCTCAATCACCTTCCCCATATTGTCCACATAGATTTCCTCAATACCATTTGTTCCCCGCAGAGTGCTTTCATAACGCTGTTCTAACCCTGTCTTTCCAATCATATCATCGCTGCCATACTGACTCTTTTCCGATAATTCTTCATTATACGTTTTCATCTCGTCAGTAGAAATCGCACCGATATAACCGATAATGTGGGCAAAATACTTGGCATCATTATAAACCCGGATAGAATCTACCACCACATTAATTCCCATAAGGTCTGCTGCATTTTCATTCAGTTCTGCCACGCTTTCGTCGCTAATATCTCTTGCAATAGTGACGGACATATACTGTTGAAAACGATTTAACCAAAGGGCATAACGTACCTCCATGATTTTTAGCGTTTCCTCCGTTGTATAATCGGAAGATATATCAAAAAGCTTTTGGGAAAGATAATCATAGATTTCCTTGGCCGTCATATCCTTTTGCTCATCCGTCAAATCATCTGCCGTTGACCTGCCATATACCTCTGCCAAAAAACGCAGACGTTCTGTATCAGAGGAGGTGTTAAATTTAGGTGCTCCCGACCTGTCTAGAACAATCGGAAAATCCACACTGATGCGGTCTTTATTTTTTTCCAGAATCTGTATGGTCTTATATACAACAGCATTCTTTAACGTATTTTCCGAAACACCGTTTTGTAAAGCAATCTCTGTCAGTTTTGTACTGTTTTCAAAGGTTACAGAATAGGCCAGCTGGTTATAGGCCAGCAGATTACCGTTACAATCAAATATATTTCCTCTGGATGCCTCCACCGTCAGCGTCTTTTTGGATTTGTAGGTAAAGTTGTTCAAATGCTCCTCTCCCTCTACAATCTGCAAACGGAAAAGACGCCCCACCAAAATGGCAAACAGAATAAAAATAACAACTGAAACAATAAACAGACGATGGGTAATATATTCAATTATATATTCCTTCATTGCATGGAGTAGTTCCTTTACCATATCATCCCGCCTCTTTTATCCTTTTTAGCCGTTTGTTGATACGCACCAATATTTTATAAAAAAACAGTGTAATCAATATCGTATATATCATTTCCGGAACAATCACATCCATACAATATTTAGTAAAACTCAATTTGTTCCGCAATAGAAAATATACAATATAAATAATGATATTATAAATAAAGTCATTCAGTGTGATCATAATCATGGGAAGAAGTACATCCTCCACATAATAAATGCGGTGAAAAAAGCCATTGACATAGCCAATGGACATATAAATAAATGCATAGGGACCCAATGCTCGTCCAAAGTAAATGTCAATCAGCAGCCCGGAAAAGAACCCCACTAACAGCCCTTCCTTTCTTCCTCGCATCAGTCCAAAGGACATCGTAGCGATAAGCAATAGATTGGGCACTACATCAGCCAGCTTTAGATAGTGGAAAACCGTGGACTGACATAAAAAACATATAATAATTATAATCGCAATTGTGATACATCGTTTCATACTACTCTCCGTTTTCCGGACTGTTTTCTAAAGGATTTTCATTATCCTCCTGCGTATCCTGATCATCTAAAGCTCCTTCACGACCTGTAGAGCCGTCTTCCGCTTCATCTCCTGAACCATTTCCCTCTGTATCCCCATCGTCCGGTTTATTTTCCTCACTTGTAGTCTGTCTTTCCTCTGATGTGCTTTGCTCAGATGTACCTTGCTCTGATGTGTCCCGAGCCGTTGCACCATTTTCACTGCTTTGAATACTGTCATAGATATTTTTATTCACCGAATCTGTCTCATAATCAGCCTTTAAATCCAGCACAACTAAAACCTCCTGCAGATTATGAAAATCCACTATCGGAATACACTTTGCTGACTTGGTCAGGTTGTTGGCATCCAGTTCAATTTCTGAAATATAGCCGATTAAAATCCCCGGCAAAAATTTGTCGCTGACATGGGAGGTGACCAATTCTGAACCTTCCTCAATAGTATCCGCTTTGTTGATATAACCGACGCTGATATACCCCTCCTTCATCAAAGACAGATCACCGGAAACCGTACAAAGCGTCTCTGTTCCGAAAACCGTTGCACTGACACTGCTGTTATCGTCAATAATGGCACGAACCTTTGCATAATTTGTACCAACCTCCGTCACAATACCGGCGAGACCTCCATCTGCTAATATATTACAGCCCACCTTAACTCCGTCGTCCGAACCTTTATCGATAACAAAGGTATAAAACCAGTTTGTAGAATCAGTGGCAATCACTCTTGCACCAATCGTATTGTAATCTGCATACTGTTCCTTGAGCCCCAGCAGTTTTTGAAGGCGCTTCAACTCATAGCTTTCCTGCTCATACACCCTGATCTGTGAATAGTATTCCGCTATTTTTTCCTCTAATGCCTTATTCTCCTTTAGCAGCTCAGACTTTTCCTTCTGATAGGATACCTGTGTATAAATGGAGGAACCAACCTCATTCACTCCCGACTGCATCGGCGTGATTATGGCACTGGTAACTGCCTTTAATGGCGCAAAGCTGTTTTCAAAAATAATGGAAATAAGCAAGAGAATAAAGCAGATAAACGCCATAAACAGATAGATATATTTAGGTGGAATTATCTTTTTATCATGAAAATCCATGTACTCACCGTCCTTTTCAGATAAGCCGGTATACAATAATACCAATAATCAGTCCAAGAATGCTTGCTATATTAATCGTAATCGTCAACCCAAAGGTCAAGACTAATATGCCCAAATCCAATACCACCGGTGAAGTAAGTCCAAAGGTATTGCCGTAGCCAAGCCAGCTCAAGGCATGTACTCTTGAAGCGAGAGTTCCCAGATATCCCCCCAGTACAATACCGCATAATAAAATGACGATTAAAATCCAGTTATTTTTACGTGAATTGCCAACTGCCATACTTTTCATACTCCTTTACAAAACCACATTTACTTATCATACCATATTTAGGAAAATTCTACAAGTTAATTAACCCTTTGTTCTCCAAACGGGCTAATGAACTCATAATACCAAGCTTTGCATGATGGTAAGAAAGACCGCCCTGAAAATAAACGGTATATGGTTCATGCATAGGTGCATCTGCAGAAAGCTCAATCGATGCTCCGGAAATAAAGGTTCCCGCCGCCATAATAACATCACAGTCATAGCCGGGCATTGCCCACGGAGTGGGGGTTACATGGGAATCCACCGGAGAGGCATGCTGAATACCCTCGCAAAAGGCGATAACCTTTTCCGGGTCACGAAGGGTAACCGCCTGGATGATGTCATGTCGTGGTTCTTTGCTGTCCGGTACACATTCAAAGCCGAGATGTTCATACAGATTTGCTGCAAAAACAGCCCCCTTTAAAGCTCCGTTTACCACCTGAGGTGCATGGAAAAGTCCCTGAAAAAAGTCCTTATTTACTCCCAAAGTTGCTCCTACTTCACTGCCAAGTCCCGGTGCTGTCAGCCGGTACCCCGCATTCTCCACGCACTCTTTTGTACCACAGATATAACCTCCAATAGGGGCAAGACCACCACCGGGATTTTTAATCAGTGAACCCACCACCATATCTGCGCCTACATTTGACGGCTCGGTTAGCTCAACAAATTCTCCGTAACAGTTGTCAACCATGCAGCAAATATCCGGTTTGATTTTTTTGATAAAAGCAATCAGCTCTCCAAGCTGCTTTACACTGAACGAGGGCCTGGTAAGGTATCCCTTAGAACGCTGTATGGTCATCATTTTTGTTTTTTCTGATATGGCATTTTCTATAGCCGGATAGTCAAAGGTGCCGTCTTCTAACAGCTCCACCTGCTTATACGTAACCCCGTATTCTGCTAAAGAACCCTTCGACGGACGGATTCCGATTATCTCCTCCATAGTATCATAGGGCTTTCCCACTGGTGAGATCAGCTCATCACCAGGGCGCAGATTAGCTGACAGGGCAACGGCCAGAGCATGGGTACCACAGGTTATCTGGGAGCGCACCAATGCCGCCTGCGTTCCAAATATTTCTGCATATACTTTTTCTAGTGTTTCCCGTCCGATATCATTATATCCATAACCGGTGGTTGGCGCCAAATGTGCCTCCGATACACGGTGCTTGTGCATTGCATGTAATACCTTAAGCTGATTACACTCGGTTATGCGGTCAATTTCTTCAAAACGTTCCTTTAATTTCAGCTCTATTTCACTGCACAATCCGTATACTCTCGGGGAAATCCCCATTTGCTCATAAGCCTGTGACAATCTATCCATATGTTCTCCTCAAAACCTTCCTTTTTGTTATTTTATAGGTAATTTAATCTGTGATAATCCCTTTATCCCGCATGCATTTATACATAAAGAAAAGCATTTCCTCCTCAGATGCATATTCCGGTCTGTTTATCCAAATCACATCCGGCTCCCTTCGAAACCATGTAAGCTGTCTTTTTGCAAAATGGCGGGTATCTCTCTTTAAAATATAAACAGCATCCTCCAGTGAACACTCCCCTTTGAGATAAGAAATCATTTCCTTATAGCCCAGTCCCTGCATGGAAATCATATCCGGTGTACAGCCATAATCAAGGAGGCTCTTCACCTCCTCCACCAGTCCCTGCTCCAGCATAAGTTCAATCCTTTTTTCTATGCGGTCATAGAGGATTGTCCGGTCATCATTCAATACAAAATAGACAAACTGATAAGGCGATTCCTTACTTCTTTGCTCCTTGTTATGCTGTGAAATGGGATAACCAGTATCATGGTAAAACTCCAGCGCACGAATCACCCTTTTTACGTTATTCTCATGAATCTCCCTATAGGAAACCTCATCAATATCCTTCAATCGCTGATGCAGCTCGTGGGCACCATGCTGCTCATAGTACTCCGTCAGCTCCATCCGGTAATCAGAAACCTCCGTATTCTCAAAGAGAATATCGTACAGGATGGACTGAATATAAAATCCGGTTCCCCCGGCAATAATCGGAATTTTCCCTTTTTGATAAATGTCTTCTAATGCCCTCTTGGCCATTGCCTGAAAGGTTACCACATTAAATTCCTCTTTCGGGTCCAATACATCAATTAAATGATGTGGTATCCCCTGCATCTCCTCCGGCTTAATTTTTGCCGTACCAATATCCATCATGCGGTATACCTGCATGGAATCCGCAGAAATAATCTCCCCATTTACCGCTTTTGCCATCTGCAGGGAAAGTGCAGTTTTGCCAACAGCGGTAGGACCGGTTATAACTACCATCGGCTTCTTTTTCATTTCCAATCTATCCTTTATCTCATTACTTTGTATCAAAGTTGTCAACTCCCGTCATGCTCCTTATCCAAAATCCTTTTTCAAACAGTCAGATACCTGCTGTCACATAGAAATGCATTAATTTTGAATCCGCTTAAATTTCCTTTCCAGCTCCGTTCTGGTAAGGGCAATCATTGTCGGTCTGCCATGAGGACAGTTATATGGATTATCCAGAGTAAGCATTTCTTCTATCAGCTTATCTGCCTCCATCAAAGTGATTTCCGTATTGCCCTTTATTGCCGCCTTACAGGCCATACCTGACAGCTTTTCCACAAAGAAATCCAGACTGATTTTCCCTACATCTTCCGTAAGGGCATTCAACAGCGCATCAAACAATGCCTGTGGGTCTACGCCCATTATATCATCGGGCATGGCACGGACCACAATGGAATCATCTCCAAAATCCTCTAAATCAAAACCGGTCTGTTGAAATAATTCCATTTTATTCATCACTATCTCATATTCCACACTGTCTAAATGCAGTACCTTCGGTGGCAGCAGCTGCTGGGAAATCACCTGCTTCTCATTCATCTGTCTCATCAGCCGTTCAAACATAACCTTCTCGTGGGCAGCGTGCTGGTCAACAATATACATCTTTTCGTCATATTCAATTATCCAGTACGTCTTAAACACCTGTCCCACCATACGATGCCTCTTTCTCGCCTCCTCGGAAATAAATTTTTCCACAGGAAGGGAAAGCTGTTCCCTGACTTCCACTGGTGTTTCCTCTAACGGGGCATTATCCGGACTACCATCAGCTGCCGGTACGTTCTGTGATAAAATATTATCCTGCCTACCACAATCTTCTTTCATATTCCGTGATAAAAGATTATCCTTCTTACCGCTATCCTCCTGCATATCCCGTATGTCTCTGTCTGCCAGTTTGCTTTTGTCTGCTGTTTTGTCACTCTCTGCCTTTTCATCTGCAGACTTCACCTTCTCCTGTCTCTCAGGCTGACGGTCGGTGAGAGCCTGACGGTAACGAACCGTCCTCGCTTCCTTCTCAAAGGGTTCTGGTACATTTAACGTGTTTCTCCGCTGCTGTTCCACTGTGATAGCACGTTCTTCCTTTGCCGTGCGCAGTGAAACATCCTGAATCATCTCCTCACTGAGCAATGCCCTGCGCACACTATCCTTTACAAACTCAAACAGCTTTTCTCCGTCTGCATACTTAAACTCCATCTTTGTTGGGTGGACATTTACGTCCAGCTTTGTACTGTCAAGAGTAAAATGCAGAGCAGTAAACGGAAACTTATGAATCATCACAAAGGATTTATAGGCTTCCTCAATGGCTTTTGTCACAATATTGCTGCGGATATATCTTCCATTTACAAAATAATGTTCAAAGCTTCTGTTCCCTTTGGATACATAAGCCTTGCCGATATATCCCTCAACGGCATACTCCCCAGAGGCTCTCTTTACCGGAAGCAGATTTGAAGCTACATCCCTTCCATAAATATGATAAATGACATCTGCAAGCTTCCCATTGCCTGATGTAGCAATTTTGTTACTGCCGTTAAGAATATATTTAAAGGAAACCTCCGGATGGGAAAGGGCAAGCCTTGTCACCAGCTCTGTCACATAACCGCCCTCTGTCATGGCTGTTTTTAAAAATTTTTTTCTTGCCGGCACATTATAAAAAAGGTTGCGAACAATAATTGTAGTACCTGCAGGCGCACCGATTTCCTCTCTGGCAATTTCTGTGCTTCCATAGATCTCATAGCGGATTCCCGTAAGTGCATGGGGCGTTTTAGTGATACATTCCACCTGTGACACTGCTGCAATACTGGCCAAAGCCTCTCCTCTGAAGCCCAGAGAGCTTATGCTTAGCAAATCCTCTATTGTCATAATTTTACTGGTTGCATGACGAACAAAGGCCGTCGGAACATCCTCTTTTTCGATTCCCTGCCCGTTATCGGTAATACGGATAAAATTTGTTCCTCCCTCCTTAATCTCAACGGTGACCGCCGTTGCCCCGGCATCTATGGCATTTTCTACCAGCTCCTTCACCACTGAAGATGGACGTTCCACCACTTCGCCTGCTGCAATCTTATTTATTGTTGATTGATCCAAAACCTTTATCATCTGTCAGACTCCTTATTTCTTCTCACCGGATATCAAATCCGATATATCCCCAAACAGTCTTCTCTGTATTTCGGCAAACTGTTCCGGGAGCTCTGCTTTTATTTCCCTTCCCAAAAGTCTCTCCGGCAGCCTATCCTGTCCGATGGGGAAGGTAATGCTATAGGCATGTAATAACTGATTTTTTAATCCAAACTCCCTTTTTAACAAGCCATTAACGCTCTTTAATCCGTATTTGCCATCTCCCACAACAGGATGTCCAATGGATTGCATATGCGCTCTGATCTGATGTGTTTTTCCGGTCACCAGCTTAACTTTAAGTAAAGTAAACTCTGTCTTTTCCAGCCGTCCATAGGAAATGGGTTCATATTCTGTCTCAATGAAGGCCGGTTTGTCCACTCCTGCGGTCTTTGCCTGCTCTAAGGTTTTATAGATAACAACCTGATGATGGGCAGCCTTCTTTGCCAGAAACCCTTTTATCGTACCGAAACCTTCAACCCTTCCGGTAACCACAGTCAGATAATACTTATCAAGGGTCCTCTCCTTTAACATAAGCGATAACACCTGTGACCCCTTAAGTGACATACCCGCTAATATAATTCCACTGGTATTGCGGTCAAGCCGATTGCACACTGATGGTGTAAACAATGGATTATCCATATGCTTCAGTCTATAGTAATCTACAATCCGTTCATTAAGGGAATAGTCTCCACGCTCTGCTTTCTGTGACAAAATTCCCACAGGCTTATTCAGAATCAAAACGTCTTCGTCCTCATAAAGAATCTCAATGCCTTCAAGAGGATTTGAAGGAGTGCTTACCCCTGCTTTATTTAAAGCTGTCATGACACCACTATCCCCTGCAGGCTGCCCGTCTCCTTTTACAGGTACCCGGCCGTCCTTCCTAAACTCGGAAATAGTGTTATCCGCCATATATATCTGAACCGTATCGCCGGCACAAAGAAGCTCATTACCTGCAGCTCTTCCGTTATTTATTTTGATATTTTTTTTCCGAAGCATCTTATACACAAAAGCTGACGGAGCCTTGTCTAAATATCTGTTCAGAAACTTGTTTAACCTCTGTCCTGCATCTGCTTCGGTAATTTTTATTTCCTGCATGTTTACCTCTTATTGCTTTACCAATAACCTGACTTTATACAACCAAATTACATCCACCGCCAGCCGGGCAGATATTTATTCTTTATTGTGCCTCCTGTCAACTTTCCGAACCCCAGTGGATATTGCTCTACACAAATCAGACAGATACCTTCCCTGCAGTCAGCTGTTTTTTCAGCTTCCAGCTCAATGGTCTCTCCCTTAAGATATCTTATCACTCTGTCATCATCCTCCCTTAGGTTAACTACATTTGGAAAATCTACGGCTTTTAGAAACATGGCAAGAGACTGGCTTGGTTCAAACCTGTTTTTCTTCATCTCTCCCATATAAAGTCCACAGCGCAGTATCCTCAGCCCTTTCACATACGGCATGTGTTCTGGAATATAGAAAACCCGTTCCTTTTGCACATCCATACGGGATAAATCAAAGGGATAGGACATAGACCGGATAAATGAAACGGCCTCTTTGCTAAGCTTCTCCTTTGAAAAGACATAAGCAGAATCCTTTCGGAGTTCTTCAGTGCAGGCATCTTTTTTCACCAGAGCAACAAAATGTCCCTCACCATTAATATGATGCGGCCAGAGCCGCCGGCATTTTTTAATATCCGGATTATTGGTCAGTCCCCATTCCGGATGCCCGGTATCAAAGCCTTCAATCATTGGAAGCTCCTCCAAATGCAGAGAATCGTCCAGAGACAAGAGATACTCAATGGACTGTTCGTTCTCCTCCTTGGAGAAGGTACAGGTAGAATAAATAAGCATTCCCCCGGGTCTTAACATAGCCACCGCCTCCTTTAATATAGTGCGCTGCAGCCCTGCGAACATCTCCACTCCATTATGCTCCCATGCTTTTATCATATTGTTCTGCTTGCGAAACATTCCTTCTCCTGAACAGGGAGCATCAATCAATATTTTATCAAAAAAAGCAGGAAAACGTTTTGCTAATTCATTTGGCGGTTCACTGGTCACTAAAACATTCCCAGCGCCAAAAATCTCAATATTTTTAAGTAATGCCTTGGCTCTCGAGTTGCTGATATCATTAGAGACCAGAAGCCCGGTGCCATTGAGCTTTGCCGCCAGCTCCGTGGATTTCCCTCCTGGTGCAGCACATAAGTCCAATACTACATCTCCCTCCTCCACCGGAAGAAAACCAGCCGTAGTCATCGCCGACGGCTCCTGAATATAGTAAAGTCCTGCAAAATAAAAGGGGTGCTTGGCCGGCTTTTGCTCCTTGTCATAATAAAAACCGTTGGAGCACCACGGCACAGGCTTAAGTTCATAAGGGGATAATCTACAAAAATCCTCCACTGAAATCTTAGCGGTATTTACCCTAAGTCCCTGATAAGCCCCACACTCAAAAGAAGCCAGATAATTTTCATAATCTGGCCCCAACATTTCTTTCATTTTTTGTTCAAATATAACTGGTAATTCCATCTTATCTTCACCTGTATCCCATCGGATCACATCAGACTCTGTGCTTTATATCCCTCAGAAATAATATCAAGCTGTTTTGAGAAACGTTCTAACTGTTCTAAATTCTCTGTCTCATAAACCTTGTAAAATTCATCCTGAATCTTAAGTACCTCACGTTTACTGGCAACCTTAAACAAATTCTGAATATTAATCAGTATATCCGATACCAATGTCGCCTTAATCTGGAATATATTCTGTGCATCCATAATTTCATCCCGGACAGATCCCATTTCCTTATCCAACGTGATAATTGCATCAGAAGCCCGTAAAAGCTTTTCCTTAATATGCTCCGGCATATTCCCCTTATATTTGTACTGAAGGGAATGCTCGATGGTTGCCCAAAAGTTCATGGCCAGGGTTCTTATCTGAATCTCTGCCTGAATACGCTTTGTACCGTCTAACGTATATACGTCATAATAAATAATCATATGATAACTCTGGTAACCACTTTCCTTCATATTTGTAATGTAATCTTTTTCCTTGATAACCTCCATATCCGTGCGACTATGTATAATTTCCACCACTCTCTCTATGTCCTCCACAAACTGGCACATTATGCGGATACCTGCCATATCTGAGATGCGGTCATCAATTTCTTCTATTGAAATGTTTTTCTTTTGCATTTTATCCAGAATACTGGATATCTTTTTCACCCGGCCTGTCACCTGTTCAATAGGGGAGTACAAACCGGCATTTCGATACTCCTCGATAATATGGTTAAATTTAACAACCAATTCATCTACCGCAAGACGGTAGGGATCAAGAATTTCGCGCCATAGCTGAATTTCCATTATGCAGTTACACCACCCTTTAAAATTATATATCCTAATCTCACAACATCCCTAAACCATCACTATTTAAGGAATCTCTCTTGCGTACATCACTTACACAGTTGTAGTTATTGTATCACATTCCCATTAAAAAGGAAAGTATTACTAATAGCCAATTTCCAACAAAAAGGGATATGGATTGACACTCTGTTCATTTCCTTCAGTATCCTTAATATAAATTCCAAAGTGCAGATGTGTGTCAAATCTCCCTCTTGTTCCTTCCTCTCCCTCCCCGGTATTCCCCATAAACCCGAGAAGCTGTCCCGGCTGAATTTCCTTACCGGTTTCTATGCCTGCCGCATAAGAATCCAGATGTGCATAATAGTAGTATATACCACTGTCAGAGGTTATTCCTATACGATAGCCGCCCAAATACAGCCAGCCAGCATTGGTTACCACTCCCCTTGTAGCACTGACAACCGGAATAGTGCCCGCCTGATTCTCCCTGTCCATGATATCACATCCCTCATGACCTCCATTTTCCCTTGCTGCACCATAGGAATCTATATAGGTGATGCGATTCCGGTATCCTGTAGGAATGGGAAAGCATGACAGTTCCTCCCGGATTGCCTGCTCAGAGCTGCGAATGGTCTCTTTTTGACGGCTGTTTTTATCTCCTAAAAAGTTAGTAAGCTGTCGCATGGAATTTATCCAGACCGATTCCAGCAACACCAATAGCACTATACCAAAAAATATCCGATATCGGTAAAACATAGACACTTCCTGCCTGCAACCTGTTATGCTCTCCTGAGTAGATTCCCGTAAAACAGCTTTTATCCTGCCTTATGTCAAAACAGCTACAATGAATATTTAATCCGCTGAACAATATAATTTGCCTTTTCATAAATAGTCAGAGGATCCACATTCATCTGATAGACACCGTCCACATAGACAATCCTTCCCGCAATCATGGTCATGATTACATTGTCGTTGCTGCCACTATAGACCAGATTATTCAGTATATTATTCATTGGCTGCATATTGGGCTTTAACAAATCAATTAAAATTAAATCCGCCTGTTTTCCCTCAGCTATACTGTCACAATCGAATAGCCCAAGCATATGTGCACCGTTTACCACAGCCATACGAAGCACAGTTTCCGGTGAAACAGCCGCCGCATCATCATATTTTATTTTCTGCAGGGCAGCAGTCAGATACATTTCCTTAAAAAAGTTCAAATTATTATTACTTGCCGGACCGTCAGTTCCGATGGCAACAGAAATCCCGTTTTCCACGTATTCCTTTACCGGTGCAATTCCGCTGGCAAGCTT
Organism: uncultured Clostridium sp.; assembly: GCA_947178475.1. GTDB lineage: Bacteria > Bacillota > Clostridia > Lachnospirales > Lachnospiraceae > CAG-590. Next base: position 31,027 of record CAMWYM010000003.1, read on the forward strand.
TAGATTAGAGGACGGATTAGTTACAACGTAAATATTTTTTTTCTTTAAGATATCCATATCCTGTCTGGTGGTATACACTAAATGATGTCCCGCCCCGCCGTATTCAAACAATCCCTTCTCTTCCATGACCTGAAGCGGTGTTTTTTTATAGCGCTCAATACACTCCTCAACCTCTTTTTGAGTCTCACTGTTATGCATATAAACCGGTGCCTTATAATTCCGACTCAATGCGGCAATCTCCTCTAACAGCCTTGGACAGCAGCTATATTCCGAATGGAAGCCCAAACGATAATCCACCAAAGGATGACATTGATGAAAAGCTTCATAATCATCCACAAGCGTCTTTACGGCACTATCTACTGCCGAATCCTCGGCACCGAATACCGTACCGGACAAAACTACCCTATACCCCATATCGATACAAGCCTTGGCAATCATCTCCGGATAGAAATACATTTCAAAACTGGTGGTGATACCACCCCGGACATATTCCAATATAGCCAGCTGCATTAAGGAATAAATGTCCTCCTCCGTCAGCTTGCCCTCAGCAGGAAATATTTTTGTATCCAGCCACTTTTTCAGGGGAAGATCGTCTGCATAAGAACGCAGAAAAGTCATCGGACCATGGGCATGGCAGTTCTTAAAACCCGGCATAAGCAAATTTCCCATGCAGTCTATCTGCTGGTCAAAATATTCAGATTCTTCGTTCTCATCAAGCTCCGGCTGCCATTCTCCTTCTATCAACCTCTCTATTGTCTGGTCATTTATCCAGACCTCACCCTCAAAAATATCCTGTTGTTCCTGCATTGTCAGTATTCTTGCATGATATAACCGTATCCTCATCGCTTATCCCCCAATCCCCGCTTAAGTTTGTCACCAACGGTCGCAAAATGGAGGTTGATGACCTATGTAAGCTTCAGCGAGCTTCCTTTACATTTTTGAAATAGACATTTTTACTAATGCCTGAAATTTTGGTGCAACTCTGTCTGCTGCCTCTTTTACCTCCTCATGACTAAGAGGGGTGTCTGAAATTCCTGCAGCTAAATTAGAGATAAAGGAAATACCGCATACCTTCATTCCCATATGTCTTGCAGCAACAGCCTCCACAGTAGTACTCATTCCCACTGCCGAAGCTCCAAGCATCTTACACATACGAATTTCCGCCGGTGTCTCAAAGCTTGGACCAGTCAACTGCACATAAACACCTTCTCTTAACGGGATTCCCAGCTCCCTGCTGCTCAGACGAATGAGCTCCCTTAATTCTTTATGATAAATCTCGCTCATATCCGGAAAACGCACTCCCAGTGTCTCTTCATTTTCTCCAATCAGCGGATTAGGAACAAAGCATGAGATATGATCCGTTATCAACATTAAATCTCCACACTCAAATCCGTCACCAAGACCTCCGGCAGCATTGGTCAAAAATAAAATTTCTGCTCCCATGGCACACATTAACCGCACCGGAAGCACCACATCCTCCATAGAATATCCCTCATAATAGTGCACCCGTCCCTGCATTGCCACTACCGGTGTTGTCTCCACATAACCAAAAACAAAGCGTCCCTTATGACCAGCAACCGTTGACTGCGGAAATCCACTAATCTCCGAATAATCCAAATAATCCACCACATGAATCTGCTCGGCAAAATCCCCTAAGCCAGATCCCAGAATCAGCGCCACTCTTGGAACAAAATCCGTTCTTTTTCTTACCTGCTCCAGACAATCTGTCACCCTGTCTGCAATTTTTCCCATAATAACTCTCCTCTTATCTCATCTGCCTTATCTGCGGTTTTCATTATCCCAGAAATATACGACAACAGGATCTCCTATATCAAAATTATTGTATATTTCCTTTGCCAGATCATAGGGAAGATTGACACATCCATGAGAGCCACTGTAATAATAAATGCTCCCACCATACTGGCTTCTCCAGCCTGCTGCATCGTGCAGACCAATGCCACCGTTAAAGGGCATCCAGAAAGTAACTGGCGATTCGTATTCGTATTCCATAGTCGTCTCCTGAACCTGGACCTTCTTTCCCTTCTTTCCCTTCTTTGTCACTGTTTTTGTCTTTGGCACTTTCTCACCCCGTAAAACTGCCGGACTTTGCTTTCCCTGAATTGCATATAATCCGATACAGGTTCCGTTACCGGTTGCCTCCTTGCCGGACACACAATCTCCCTCAGCAATCTTTTTACCATTCTTATAAGCAATGACATGCTGCTCCGAAAGATTTACCTCCACATATGTATTTCCAATATCGTTATCTCCCTGTAAAGTATAACCTTTATTATCAAATACTGCTTCCACCGTAGCCGCCTTACCTGCATTCAATGCCTTAAACAATGCATCCGTGGTTTTTTCCTGATTCAGTTCATAACCAAAGGCCTCGCCTAGAACCTCCACCTTGCGACTATTAAAAGAAGAAATAAATGTACGCTCAGTACCAAGTGTATCATACTCCTTAGCCAAAGCTGCTACATATTTCTGCACCTTGCTTTTTGAAATTTTATATGAATCCCCACTTTTTTCCAGCACTTCATCATATAATTCCATTCCTGGTTCCAATGTCAAATCATCCATTTGAAGCTTAATCTCATTTTCTCCATAAACATTCTTTGCTTCATATTCCTTTTGAAGCTGCTCATCCGTATCATAAACCTTCGGAAAATCATAGCAAGCCGCCTCAACTAAATCCAGCTTTGACTGTACCAGCTTCAGACTACTCTCAACTGCCTTCTTAAATTCTTCCTCCTTCAGTGTGTTTCCCATTACCTCTTTGACAATAGTAAACCTACCGTTCTCCACACCTACATAGGCATCCTCCGGTGCAACCATTTCTTTTTTCTCTAAAATGTCCATCTCATCAAACTCGCCATCAAGCAAAGCCTCATTCCAAGAAGCATCCGCACCAATCTCAAAATCGTGATGCTCCATTATATTCACAAACCAAAGATACGTTTTTTGTGCATTAAAGCACTTCTCAAATTCATCATGAAGGGATACCTCCATAGCGATATCCTTACCATCGATTACTACCTCGCTGCCGTCCACTGTAATTAAGGTTAATTTATAGTCCTGATAAAAACGGTTCAACACCGTACCCGCATCTGTTTTATTCATATTCGACACATCAACGCCATTAATTGCGGCATCAGGATAAAAATGAGCAGAGAAATATACAAATCCCCAAATATAGGCAATCAAAAGAAGCGCCGCCACTGTTCCGAAAACGCCGGCAACTATTTTTTTGCTATTTGAAGAATTTGCTTTCAAGTCTGCCTTGTCTATTTTCATCGGTTCGGAATCCTCCACCGGCATATCATCAGCCTTGGATTTATCCTCACTATCCTTAGAATCCTTATCTTTCTCTTTAGATTTATCCTCACTACCCTTAGAAATCTTATCTTCTTCCTTAGGCTTTTCCTCGCTATCCTTAGAAATCTTATCTTCTTCCTCAGACTTCTTCTCATTCTCCTTAGAATTCTTATCTTTCTCTTTAAACTTATCTTCACTACCCTTAGAAGCCTTATCTTCTTCCTCAGACTTCTTCTCATCTTCCTTGGAAGTCTTATCTTTCTCCTTAGACTTTTCCTCACTATCCTTGGAAGTCTTATCTTTCTCCTTAGACTTTTCCTCACTACCCTTAGAAGCCTTATCTTCTTCCTCAGACTTCTTCTCATCCTCCTTGGAAGTCTTATCTTTCTCCTTGGATTTCTCCCCACTATCCTCAGCAGCCTTGTCCTTTGTCTCCAGCTTTTCTTTATTGTTTTCTAAATACTCCGATTTTTCTTCTTTGTAACCTTCCTCATTTCCCTTATCGCTCTCTGACTTCTCTTCTTTTTTCTCAGAAAGTGACACCTCTTTCCCACCTATATCCTGTTTTTTGGCATTTTTATTACGAAGCTCGTCAAAATCCGTAATTTCATCCGTATTCTCGGACATTTCAACTCTTCCCTCCTGTGTTACTTCCTGATTATTTCTTTTCTTTTTGCTCATTTCTGCACTCCTATATGTTTTCCTGATACAAGACAACGGATACGATTTCCGGCAAATTATTCACACGGAATTTGAATGTGTGATTTCCCAGACCGCCACTTAGTATCATATTTTTATTCTTGCTGGTAAACAACCCTTTATCATATTGGGGAAAGAAATGTATCATCGGGGACAATACACCACCTAACAGAGGAAGATATATCATTCCGCCATGTACATGACCGGAAAAGGTCAGGTTTGCTCCCCATGCCGCATAATCCTCAAAATAGTCCGGATTATGAGCCATTAAAATATGGTATTCCTCCGGATTACATTTCCCAAAGAGGGAAGACAGATAATCCGCCGGCATCGGCATATGAATCAGTCTCTTATACATCTGTGGTGTGAGGCTTAAACCATACAGCCAAACCTTATCATTCCCTTTATGGATTAGTGTTTTTTCATCCAATAAAAGGTGAACCTCAGGCAGAAGGCTTTTGGAAAATTTTTCCCACATATCACCGTAGACATCAGTGTAAAGACTTGCCCTCAATTCATGATTCCCCATACTGAAATATACCGGTGCAATATCACTGAGTGCATTCACCGTATCCACTGCAATATCCACCGGTTCACTCGGTCTGCCGATAATCATATCTCCTGTAATTAATATTATATCTGGTTGTAATTCCTTTATTCTGTGAATTAACTCTTCATTGTTCTCTCCGAAAGAGACATTGTGTAAATCCGACACCTGAACAATGTGATATCCATTAAATTCCTTAGGAATCAATGCATCCTTAATCTGATATCTCGTAACCATCAGCCTTCTGTTTTCAACGTAACTAATGATTAATACCAGAAAAAGACATACAACACCTAGTATACAAAGAATTGTCAATATATTCAAGTAAAATTTCATTGGTATTCCCCTCGTTCTATTTTTCGGTTGTCTCCAGCCGTACCAGACGTATAATTAATGCTGGATTTCCTTATTGTTGAAGAGTAACACAGGACACATTTAGATACTGATATAGGATTTTTTGCAGGGCATTCCAATATTTTTGTTCCTCTACTTCTTCTAAGGAAATAATGTTGACTCCCCCAAGCGGAGTACCATTTAGCTCATACTCCATTCTGGCAACCATCTCTCCACTCTTAATCGGTGCCACATCTTTTGTGACAACCAGCTTCTTTGTCACTTCACCTGCACTGGCATTTCCGATAAACACATAGCTGAAATTGTTTTCTGCTTTGACAGAGACTTGATTTTTTACCCCACCGGTAATATCAATCCGGTCATTACCATCCAGCACACTGCTGTCTTCATATATATTACAGTTTGCAAACCCATAATCCAGCAGTTTTGCAGCATCAGAATACCGAATATCCTTGGTCTTTGATCCCATTACTACAGCAATCAATGTAGTCCCGTTTCTCGTTGCCGTAGCTGACATGGAAAAACCAGCCGCTGAGGTATAACCGGTTTTTAAACCGTTAGCTCCCTCATACTTTTTCAAAAATTTATTTGTACTAGCCAGCCCAAATTCAGAATCACCTCTCCTTGTATGATGTACAATCGTGTCCATCCAAATGGTGGTGTAATTAAGCACCTCCGGATGCTTTAACAAAAGCTCTCTGGAGAGAATAGCAATATCTCTAGCACTCATCACATGTCCCTTAGCCTCCAAGCCACAGGCATTAGCAAAGCTTGTGTTATTCATTCCAAGCTCTTTTGCTTTTTCATTCATCATTGCCACAAATGCTTCCTCACTTCCGGCAATAGCTTCACCAATAGCCACAGCTGCATCATTGGCGGAGGATATAATCATACATTTCAGCATATCTTCAACAGACTGCGTTTCTCCTACCTCAAGATATACCTGACTCCCTCCCATGCTTGCAGCATGCTCGGAAACCGTTATCATTCCATCTAAGCTCAACTGTCCGGAGGAAATAGCATCAAATGCCAGCAGCATTGTCATAATTTTGGTTACAGAAGCCGGTCGTCTGGCAGTATCTGCATCTTTTTCAAAAATAACCTGACCACTGTTTAGCTCCATTAACAAAGCAGAAGGAGATTCGATATTCAAAGCTCCTGTAGCATTTCCCTCCACTGTGGTACTGTTTTCAGTAGAGGCCGCTTCTGAGGAACCGTCTGTATTCTGATTATCTACAGCTGCCGCATCGATTGCTTCATCCTCCTCACCGGTGTTTGTCTCTTCACTTCCCTGCTGTCCGTTATCCTCTGTTATATTTTCCTGCGTATCTGTAGTATTACCGTTTTCTGTCCCATATACCGGTACTGCCGGAGCAACGCACAATAAAACGGTCAAAATAACACTAAGCAAAACTCGTTTCTTCACTGAAAGCTACCCATAATCTCTTTCTTACAGTGTATTAAAATCCATTTAAATTTATTCATTTTGCAGGTATTATTCATCGATATCTCTGGCAATTAAAATTATCTGTTACAAATCCTCTTTTGTAATTACCTCATACACAATCTTATTGTCTGTCGTTCTTTCCTTTGACAACGTATAAGCCCTGACAAACCGGTCTTTAGCTTCTTTAAGCTTATCCTCGTCATTTGCATATAAAACAGCAATCACATCATCTCTGCCTATTTCATCCCCTAAATGCTTTTTCAGATGAATACCAACTGTCAGGTCAATAACACTGTCTTTCGTCTGTCTGCCACCGCCCATAATAAGAGAAGTCATCCCGATTTCCTGATTATCACAGGAAGAAAGATATGCCTTATCCATATCAGACATAGCACTGATCCATGCAGAATCTCCACTGCTATTAACCACCTCTACCAGCAAATCCTTTCCGGTAATCACTTCGACAATTCCAGCCTTTTCAAATCGCTCCGTATCCTCCAAACAGCTGATATCTCCACCCTGAGCCGCCACAAATTCCTTTAATTTCGCAAAGGCCTCGCCTGAAGATATCGCATTTTCAATTAATTCTAAAGCTTCATCCTCAAAGGCAGCTCTCTTTGCCGCCAAAAGCATATGACAGGCAAGAGCTTTGGAAACCTCCATCAGCCGCTTCTCTCCATTACCCTTAAGACATTCTACAGCCTCTATCACCTCTAAGATATTTCCCACCGCATTACCTAATGGTTCATTCATATCCGTGATAACTGCAATCGTTTCTCTGCCAGACAGTGTTCCTATTGCCACCATGGTCTTGGCCAGCAGCCTGGCATCTTCCAATGTTTTCATAAAGGCGCCTGTACCAACTTTGACATCCAGTACAATTGCATCTGCACCTGCCGCCAGCTTTTTACTCATTATACTTGCAGCAATCATCGATACATTTTCAACCGTTGCCGTAACATCCCGAAGTGCATAAATCTTTTTATCTGCCGGGGCAAGATTGGCAGTCTGACCTACTATAGACAACCCCACACGGTTCACCTGACTGATAAAATCCTCCTCTGAAATCCCGGTTTGAAATCCCGGTATACCCTCCAGCTTATCAATAGTACCTCCTGTGTGTCCTAGACCTCTTCCGCTCATTTTGGCAACCGGAACACCAAGACTTGCCAGAATGGGACCGATAATCAGACTTGTCTTATCTCCCACCCCTCCGGTAGAATGCTTATCAACCTTGATTCCTTCAATGGCAGACAAATCTAAACGGTCACCGCTGTCAGCCATGGCCAAGGTAAGCTCGGTGGTTTCCTTATGATTCATTCCCTGAAAATATACCGCCATCAAAAATGCAGCCATCTGATAGTCAGGAATGGCTCCGGCGGTAAAGCCGTCCACAAGATAACCAATTTCTTCTCTGTCAAGAATACCACCATCTCTTTTTTTCATAATAATGTCGCATGTATTCATATCTTCCTCCCCAGCTTTTGTAACCAATTTTGCTCTGCAAACTCCGTTTGTTGCAATAGTCGCCAAATGTGTGTGCAAGCACTCACGCTTGGCTCGTTATTCGCACAAATTGATTGCCTGCTTGCCCGCCATCACGAAGTGATTTTCATGCACGTGATACCTTAAACAAGTGATTTTTAATGCGGGCAATTCCCGTCTCGTAAATTTTCATTTACAGTATCACCTTCACCGGACATTTATCCCTGCATATTCCACAATGGGTACACTTATCCTGATTAATATGGGCAATATTATTCTCCACAGTAATAGCATCTGCAGGACAGTTTCTCGCACATAGACCGCATCCGATGCAGCCTGCCTGACAGACTTTTTTCACTTCAACTCCCTTGTCACGTGAACTGCATTTCACATGGCATGGCGCCTCCTCCGGAACCAGTTCAATCAAATGCATCGGACACTCCGCCACACATTTCCCACAGGCCTTACACTTTTCCGGATTAACAACAGCAATTCCATCAACAATATCTATGGCGTCAAAAGGACAAACTCTCTTGCAGTTTCCGTAACCAATACAACCGTATGTACATGCCTTTGCACCGCCTCCCGGATTATTTAATGCAAGTCTGCAGTCATAAGGTCCTACATATTCATAATTATCCTTTGCCACATCACAGGTTCCAGCACACTTCACATAGGCAGTCATCTTAACCTGCTCATCTGCCTTTACTCCCATAATTCCGGCAATTTTGTCCGCACATACCGAACCGCCCACTGGACAGCCGTTTACCGGTGCCTCGCCCTTTGCTATCGCTGCTGCTAAGCCGTCACACCCCGGAAAGCCACATCCGCCACAATTATTACCCGGCAGACATTCCCTTACCGCAGTTTCTCTCTCATCCACCTCTACGGCAAACCGTTCACCTGCGATTCCCAACAATATTCCTATAATGACACCGGTTCCTCCAACCATCGCCGCCGCCAATATAATTGATACAATACTCATATCGTATTCCCCCTCACTTAATCAGACCGGAAAAACCGAAAAATGCCATCGCCATCAAACCGGCAGTTATCAGTACAATAGGTGTTCCTCTGAATGATTCGGGAATATCATTATATTCTATCTTCTCCCGAATTCCCGCCATGATGACAATCGCCACGGTGAAACCTGCTGCCGTACCAAAACCGTTTAACACAGACTCAATAAAACCATAGGATTTCTGAACATTGATAAGTGCCACCCCAAGCACCGCACAGTTAGTGGTGATCAAAGGCAGATATACACCCAGTGCAGAATACAGTGCCGGAACACATTTTTTAAGAAACATTTCCACAAACTGAACTAGTGCTGCAATTACCAAAATAAACACAATAGTCTGCAGATAGGTAATGTCCAGCGGCGTTAAAATAAACGTATAGATAAGGCTTGCCACAGCAGAGGCAATAGTAATGACAAAGATAACAGCCCCTCCCATACCTGCTGCTGTATTGACCTTCTTTGATACTCCGATAAAGGGACAAAGCCCCAAAAACTGGCTTAATACCACATTATTGACCAGCGCGGCTCCCACCGCAATCAAAAATAAATTCATTGCTCTGCCTCCTTTTCTTTCTTAACACTTTCCTCCGTAAAGGTTCTTCCGCCGCACAGAGTATTGGTACAGCCTGCACAGCTGTTCTCCCTTTCACAGACCGAAATTGCATTTCCCTGCCTCTTTGCTCTGTTAATCCTCACCTTATTCTGCACCGCGATTAGACAGGCGAGAACAAAAAATGCTCCCGGTGCAAGAATCAAAATCGTAACCGGCTCATAAGCCGAAGGCATCAGCCTTGCTCCAAAAATTGTACCATTTCCGAAAATCTCACGAAAAATTCCGATTAGCGTAAGTCCGATAGTAAAGCCCAGACCCATACCGATTCCGTCAAACATAGACAACCAGACATTATTTTTTGATGCGTAGCTTTCTGCCCTGCCGAGAATAATGCAATTTACAACAATCAATGGAATATAGATTCCCAGACTGTCGTACAGGGAAGGAACAAAACCCTGCAGCAAAAACTGTACAATAGTGACAAATGATGCAACAATTACGATATAAGACGGAATACGCACCTTATCCGGAATAACCTTTCGCAATGCAGATATCATCATATTGCTCAACACCAGAATAACCGTGGTGGTAAGTCCCATTCCCAATCCATTTATGGCAGATGTGGTAACTGCCATGGTAGGACACATCCCCAGCATCTGTACAAAGGTCGGATTCTCGGTGACAATACCACATTTTAAACGTTCAACTGTTTTATTCATGAATTCTCCCCCCTATTCCAATGTACGGATAAAATATAATCCTGCATTGACACCATTAGTCACTGCATTAGTAGTAATCGTAGCTCCAGATAATGCATCTATTTCATTCTCTGCCGAAGCACCGTTTTTCGTATAGATAAAGCTCTCTACCTTTTTGGCGGAAAACTGATTCTTAAACTCATCTTCTGTTGCTTTCATTCCAAGCCCTGCAGTCTCCCCTATGGATAAAAAGGAAATTCCGTTTAATGTACCATCGGCTGTCACCCCCATGGCAAATCGAATGTCCCCGCCATAGCCCTCATGATCCGTTACCGTCAGCACATAGCCCATCGTATTTCCTGATTTATCCAGTACCTTCAACGCTTCATCAATGGAGGCATCTAAGCCCTGACGGTTCAATTCCTCCTCGGTTTCTTTTTTCTTTACGCTAATTTCCTCAAAAGAATCGGCCTCCTTAAATACCTTTGCATAAGCCTCCTCCTTGGCTCTTAGCTGTTCCTTGGCTATCGGCTCCTTCGTCACCTCATAGACCACGCCCAGCAAAATACCAGCAATCACCGTGATTAACGCTAGAGAAATCGTATTTTTGATGGCTTCATTACTCATGCTTTGCCGCCCCCTTTCCAAAAGCTTTTGGAACGGTAACCCGTTCAATTAATGGGACTAACAGATTAGACAGGATAATCGCATAGGATACCCCCTCTGCCGAGCCACCATAAATTCTAAACAGGAAGGTCAGAAAACCTAATAAAATACCGAAAATGATTTTGCCATTAGGTGTAATCGGTGAAGTCACATAATCCGTTGCCATAAAAAATGCCCCCAGCATCAGACCTCCGCCAAACAGATGTGCAAGTAAAAAGGCAAGGTCAATTCCCTTCCCCGTTGCCAGTGCATATATCATGATAAATACGGAAAAGGAACCAATATAGAACACCGGAATCCTGAAGTTAATTACCCGCCGGAAAATGAGAACGAGACCGCCAATGATCAGAGCGGCTGCGGAGGTTTCACCAATGGTTCCTGCTGTCGTCCCCAAAAGCATGGACAATACATCCACACTCTCTCCTGCCTTCAACTGTGCTAAAGGAGTAGCCGTTGTCACCGCATCATAGGTAAAGGTGGTCATCCTCCCAGTAAAAGAAATTAGCAAAAAGCATCTGGCGCCCAGCGCAGGATTCATAAAATTCTGTCCCAGCCCTCCAAACAACTGTTTAACTACAATAATGGCAAAGAAGCTGCCGAGTACCGGAATCCAGAACGGAACCTCTGAAGGCAGGTTAAGAGCCAGTAACAGCCCTGTCAATACAGCAGATAAATCCATAACGGTCACCTTTGCCCCGATTAATTTCTGATAACCTGCTTCAAAAATAACACAGCTTACTACCGTAATGAGAATGATTCCAAGTGCTCTGACTCCAAAATTATATATACCAAAAATAGCTGCAGGCATCAGGGCTACAATGACCTGTCCCATCAAATTTGTTGTAGTCTCCCTATCCCTGATATGCGGGGAAGAAGAAATCTTCATCGTCTGTTCCAAAATGTCCACCTCCTATCGTTTTTTGTTTGCAAGTATCTGTTTACGGGTTCCTGCAATAATCTGGGTTAAATGCCGTTTTGCCGGGCATACATAAGAACAGCACCCGCACTCACAACACTCCATGCCATCACATTTTACAAATTCCTCTAAAGCACCATTACTTGCCAGTGTTGCCAGCTTATTGGGCATCACCCTTCCCGGACAGACTTCAACACACCGTCCACACCGGATACAGTTAGAAGGTGTCGATTCCTCTACAATATCCTCTCTGAAACAGAGCAACGCAGAGGAACCCTTAACAATAGGAACATCTAAAGTAAACATTGCTTTTCCCATCATCGGACCACCAGAAATAATCTTGGCAGGGTCTTCAATGTTAAAACCACCCACTGCATCAATCAGCTCTCTGGCATTTGTACCTATCCTTACCCGAAAATTTGCGGTATCCTCCACCGCATCACCGGTTACTGTAACTATGCGCTCATACAGCGGTCGCCCTTCAATCAGCGCATTATAAATGGCGGTGATGGTATCAATATTGTGAACAATACAGCCTGCATCGGCGGGCAGCATTGACGAATTAATCTGCCGTCCGGTATTTGCAAAAATAAGCTGCCGCTCTGCTCCCTGCGGATATTTTGTCTTTACCGCATTCACCGTAATATTGTCAATGCTATCCGTAAGCTCCCTAAGTTTCTTAATCGCCTCCGGTTTATTATCTTCAACGGCAATAATACCCTTTGCATGGTCAAATAGATTGATGACAATCTGTAAACCGGTGACAATCTTCTCCGGAGTTTCTAACATCCTTCGGTAATCTGAGGTCAGATAGGGTTCACACTCTGCACCGTTGACAATAATCGTATCTATCTCATCCTCATTTTTTGGGGAAAGCTTCACATGAGTTGGAAATCCTGCTCCTCCCATACCAACGATTCCGGCTTCCTTGATAGCATCCTTTACATCCTCCCTGTACATCTGGTCAAGAGGTTTGATATTCTGCGAAAAGTCTATCTCCTCAAATAAACCGTCATTTTCAATGATTATGGAATTAATCTTTGTTCCTCCCACCGTCATTCTGGGTTCAATTGCCTTAACCTGTCCGGAAACACCGGAATGGATATTGGCAGATACAAAGCCTCCTGCCTCTGCGATTTTCTGACCCACCAAAACATGGTCACCCTTTTTCACTATTGGAACTGCCGGTGCACCAATATGCTGGGACAACGGGTACACCGCATCCCCCTTAGGCAGATAATCCGTAATCGCCTTGTCCTTGGATAAATCCTTTCCGTCATACGGGTGAATTCCCCCCGAAAATGTCAATAACCCCATATACCTTACCTTCCTTCTATTTTCATTGCCTGATACGCAAAAGCTGCGCACATGATTATCCTTTAACATCACATATATATTGTAAAGGAAAACAAAGAAAAATACAACCATTACCATACTGCTGCCCTGCACTTTATTCTAATATAAACAGTCAAGACAGCAGACCACCGAAAAAGGACACCAAAGCATCTTTACGACTGCTCCGGCGTCCTTTTTTCTATTCATATAAATATATCGTTTAATTCTGACTCTTATCTATTTTCATCTGGAAAACCTTTTTGCCACCTTCTAATCACCGCTCCACTAACTATACCAATCACAATACCGGACAACATACCGGATATGGCCAGTACAGGAAAATAATATAAAATATGTGCATTCTTCATCACAAACCATGCAACCAGTATCTGTCCCATATTATGGGCAAGAGCGCCCGTTATACTGACACCGGCAACAGAAAAAAAAGACAGCCTTTTTGTAAGGCACATAACGGCAATACAGCAGCTCCCACCTGCAAAGCTATAGATAATGCCAGAAATTCCGGAAAATAAAAAGCCAGCCATTGCCACCCGCAGCACCATAAAGAAAAATGCTGGTTTGCCACCTCTTAAGTAAAGCACCAGCATTGTGATTATATTAGCAAGACCAAGCTTTACTCCCGGCACAGCCACCATCACCGGAAGCAGACTCTCCAAATATGCCAGCACCAATGACAAAGCCAGCAGCAGTCCCAATTCTGTAACCTGTCGTGTTTTCATATATCTATACTTCCATTTTTGTAATCAATTTTGCTTTGCAGATTCCATTTGCTTCAATAGCCGCCAAATACGTGCGACAGCCCTGTTTGCCTCCTGTCAATTGTCAATATCATTGCTTTGAGTACTCTCCACCTCGACAATCACCTTATTCGGCAGACAGATTATGCTTTCCCCATTTTTGGAGATTGCCCTGTGATGTACACAAATCTGGTCCGGGCAGTCAGCCAAAGCCATATAGACCTGCCCTCCCTTAATGACAATACTGTTGCAAACACTGTCTCCGTTTTTCAACGAAATGGTTCTGTCCGTCCTAAGCGAATACCCGGAGGTCTGTCCGTCCACCGTAACCAGTACCCGTTCTCCCTCCGACTGTCCTGCGGCAATCAAAAACGAAAACAAAGCCACCACGGTCACACATACGACAAGCACCACGTCTCCCTTTTTTATTGTATATTGCCCGACCTTTCTCCTCAAGTGACCACCCTTAAACGACATCATTTATTCTCCAGCTGATACTCCTCTGACTGCAGCCGGAATTTCTTTTTGAGTCCACTGGTTATATACACCTTTTTATCTGTCGTGACAAAGACTGCCTCCACACCTTTTTTCTCTGCATATTTAAGTCCCTTCTCTGTTCCCATGACAAAACATGCAGTAGACAGTGCATCAGACAAAAATCCGCTTTCACTTATTACCGTCACAGATATCAGCCCATTGTCTACCGGATATCCGGTAGCGGGATCAATAATATGGTGATAACGTTTTCCGTTTTGCTCAAAATATTTCTCATAATCACCGGATGTGGAAATCACAACACCGCCCTCCACATCTAAGACGGCAAACATTTTTCCCTCTTCGGCCCTGGGGTTCTGTATACCGATATGCCAGTTTCTTCCGTCCCCTTTATCACCGTATGCCAATACACTTCCTCCCACAGAAATAACAGCTCCCCTGACATTTGTTCCCTGAAGCTTCTCTCTGACCAAATCACAGGCAATTCCCTTTCCTACAGCCCCGAAATCAATGGCCATCCTCTCTTCATAAAAAATGATTCCGCTATCGACAATCTCAACATTCTCTGCATTTATGCATTTAAGCGCCGCCTCTATCTCCTCCGGCTCCGGAATCCTTGCTTCCCCGTCTTCAATTCCCCAAAGATCAGCAAGCGGACGAATACACGGAGAAAATGCCCCCTTTGTGTCCTCCCAAATCTGAAACTCTTCTTTGAGGTATTCCATTATATCGTCAGAAAAAGTATAAATTCCGTTTACCGCATAATTGCGGTTACAGCTTGCCACCTCGGACCCAGCTTCCCTTACTGAAATTCTGCCCTCAAGCTCCGTCAGACAGCTATCAATCATTTTATCGATCGACTCATTCTGTGATGCATCCTCTGTATATAAGGTTTTTTTGATGGCAGTTCCCATTGCCAGACCGGAAAAGGTCTGCGATTCAATGGAAACATCCTTCATATTCTTTGTACGGATTCCGAAATAGACCATGGAACCAATAAACAAAACAGCAACAATGGCTGTAATGGCATGTCTGTATTTTGCTATATATTTAATCACCATGCTAAATTTCACCCAATCATAAACGATATTTCTGCCTTACAGGCGGTCTTTCCATTTACCGAAGCAGTAACCGCACCGACACCAAGAGGCCCCTTTACCTTGATAATCTCACACTCCAAATCCAGACGATCCCCGGGAACTACCTTCTGTTTAAATTTGGCACTATTCACCCCTGCAAAATATGCAGTCTTACCCTTGTTCTCCTCCTGGGATAACACGGCAACTGCTCCAAGCTGTGCCAAAGCCTCCAGTTGAAGTACTCCCGGCATAACCGGCTCCTGTGGAAAATGTCCTGCAAAATAAGGCTCATTATAGGAAACATTCTTATATCCTTTAATGGATTTTCCCGGCACTAATTCCGTCACATGGTCAATCAAAAGAAACGGCTGCCTATGAGGAATAATTTCCATAATCTGTTTAATATCTAATTCCATTGTCTTTTCTCTCCTGTTCTCTATAAATATCCCTGATAATTGCGGCTATTAGTCCTTATATTTTCTGACCACTAAGGTTGCATTGTGCCCGCCAAATCCAAGAGAATTTGTCATACATACATCAACATCCTTAGAAATCCCGTGGTCTTTTACATAATTAAGAGAAAATTCCTCCGGATCTTCCACCTCACGCAATCCTACATTTTCATGAATATAGCCGTCTTCAATAGATTTAACACAGGTAATAAATTCAACACCTCCTGCTGCTCCTAACAAATGTCCCACCATTGACTTGGTCGAGCTTATCAGCACATCATTTTGCGCATCCTTCATGGCAATCTTAATTGCCCTTGTCTCAAATAAATCATTGTGATGAGTAGATGTACCATGTGCATTGATATAATCCACCTCAGACGGGTCAACACCCGCATCCTTCATGGCATATATCATGGCATTGGCAGCACCCATTCCATCCTCTGCCGGAGAGGTAATATGGTAGGCATCCGATGTTGCACTATAGCCTACAATTTCTGCCAGAATCTTTGCTCCTCTTGCCTTTGCGTGCTCTAATTCCTCTAAGACAACCACACCGGCACCTTCTCCGAGAACAAAGCCTGCTCTGTCCTTATCAAAAGGAATAGATGCACGACTGCAGTCTTCCGTAGTATTCAGTGCCGTAAGGGCAGAAAAACCACCGACTACAATCGGAGTGACACAGGCCTCTGCTCCTCCTGCCACCATGACATCCGCATCACCATATTGAATGGTACGGAATGCCTCACCAATATTATGGGTTCCCGTTGCACAGGCAGTTACCACATTGATGGACTTACCCTTTAAGCCAAAGTAAATAGATACATTACCACTTGCCATATTGGAAATCATCATCGGCACTAACAATGGCTCAATTCTTGCAGGTCCCTTTTCGTTTAATCTCTTAATGTTTCTTTCGACAGACTGAAGACTTCCTGTTCCTGAACCGACAGCAGTTCCTACACGGTAAGGGTCTTCCTTCTCCATGTCGATACCTGACTGCTCCAGCGCCTCCTTTGCTGCCGCTACAGCATACTGTGAAAATAATTCCATACGTTTTGCAGTCTTGGAATCCATATAGTCCTTCCCTGCAAAGCCCTTTACCTCTGCAGCAATTTTGGCCTTAAATTCAGAAGCATCAAATTTGGAAATGGGTTCAATACCAACCTTGCCTTCTTTTACACTGCTCCAAAATTCATCTACACTTAACCCAATAGGCGTAATCGCGCCCATTCCTGTTACAACAACTCTTCTCATTATCTGCTCTCCTTTTACTATATTATCTTTTACACTATGTACATCTGTCTGAAGAAACAGTCAGACACTCATACCACCATCTACACAGATTACCTGTCCTGTAATATAAGAAGCCTTATCTGATGCGAGAAATGCCACCATTTCCGCAACATCCTCCACCTGTCCTAACCGTTTCATTGCAATACGGTCTGCAACCTGCTGTTTTGCCTCTTCCGGCATTGCATCTGTCATTTCAGTAACAATAAATCCAGGCGCCACAGCATTGACTGCAATACCTCTTGAACCCAGCTCCTTTGCCACTGACTTGGTAATACCGATCACACCTGCTTTAGAGGCAGAATAGTTCACCTGTCCTCCATTGCCATAGACACCTACTACACTGGAAAGATTAATAATCCTTCCGCTCTTCTGCTTAAGCATCTGCCGAGAAATGTGTTTAATACAGTTGAATGTTCCTTTCAGGTTGATATCCAATACTGCATCATAATCCTCCTCGGTCATCTTCATCAACAGCCCGTCCTTTGTAATGCCAGCATTATTGACTAATATATCAATGCGTCCGTATTCCTTTACCAGCTCTTTCATCATTGTCTCTACTGCTCCATAATCAGAGACATTACAACCATATGTAGCAGCCTTTCCGCCTTTTGCCGTGATATCGGAGACAACCTCCTCTGCCTTTTCCTTGCTGCCATTATAATTCACGATTACTGTCGCACCATAGGAAGCAAGTGTAATCGCTGTCTGTCTTCCGATTCCTCTGCTTGCTCCGGTAACCAACGCAATTTTACCTTCTAACATAATTCCTCCTTTATGTCTGCTATGTGTTCAGCCTACAAACCTAATACTTCTTTTACCTTATCAAGGTCCTCATATTTGTCAACATTGACAATCGTTACCTCTTTGTTAATCTTTTTGACAAAAGAAGATAAAGTTTTTCCTGGTCCAATCTCAACAAAAGTATCTACACCATCAGCCAGCATAGCCTCCACACACTGAATCCATTTAACCGAATTGGAAACCTGCGTTGCCAAAAGCTCCTTAACCTGATTCTTATCTGTTACAAATCCACCGGTCACATTAGTTACATACGGAATGGCAATATCATGAATCTCCACATTCTCTAATTCCTTCGCCAGCTTTTCACCTGCACCTTCAAGCATTGGAGAATGGAAAGGTCCACTTACATTTAACGGAATACACCTCTTAGCCCCTGCCTCTTTAAGAAGCTCACATGCCTTATCTACTGCTGCCTTCTCGCCAGAAATCGCAATTTGTCCGGGACAGTTATAATTAGCAATACCTACAATACCATCCACCTTTTCCAATACCTCTAAAATCTTATCTGCATCCATTGCAATAATGGCAGCCATTCCACCCTGTCCGGCGGGAACTTCATCCTGCATATAAATGCCGCGCTTCCGGACAACCTTGGCACAGTCTTCAAAATCCATAACACCAGACGCAACCAATGCAGTATATTCTCCCAGAGATAATCCTCCTGTCACATCCGGCTTTACTCCTAAATCAAGTACTGCCTGCATCATTGCCGCCTCTGCTGTCAGCATTGCAATCTGCGTGTATTCGGTAATGTTAATGTTATCATTCTCCTCAAAGCACAGTGCTTCAATATCCAAACCCACTGCTCTGGAGGCAGTCTCAAAAATCTCCCTGCTCTTTTCATTGTTGTCATAGAATTCCTTGCCCATTCCAACATACTGTGCTCCCTGACCCGGGAACATAAATGCAATTTTACCCATTTTTATCCTCCATCACTCTTCTATTCTTTTTCCTGTGTCTCTTCTGTATCCTCTTCCTCATTCTCAGGAATTTCCGGTGTAGGCAGCCCCCATACAAGTGCCTGTGCTCCCCATGTAAGCCCTCCACCAAAACCGCAAAGAACAAGCTTATCTCCCGGCTTTAACTTAGCTGTACGATTCATCTCATCTAACAAAATCGGAACTGACGCACTACTTGTATTACCACAGTGATCCACATTCATCGGAAATTTCTCTATGGGAATTTCCATTTTTTTGGAAACAGAATTAATAATCCTTGCATTCGCCTGATGCAGCACATAGTAATCGATATCCTCTTTTGTCCAATTTGCCCGCTCTAATAACAGATTAATACAAGCCGGAACCTTGCGGACTGCAAATTTAAAGATATCCGGTCCTATCATCTGAATATAATGCTTGTCTTCTGTCTTACGATTAAGGAAATTACGTGTAGAGCGCTCTTTACATTTCAGCGACATACCATTAGAACCATCACTTCTGGTCACACTGCTCACTATACCCTGATCACGATTTGCAACAATGGCGGCACCCGCACCGTCCGCAAAGAGAATACAGGTTGAACGATCTTTCCAGTCCACCATTTTGGACAATGTTTCTGAACCAATGACCAGTGCTGTTTTTGCCAAGCCGGCAGTAATATAGGCATCCGCTGTCTGTAGAGCGTAAACAAAACCGGAGCAGGCAGCGTTCACATCAAAACATGTAGCGTTAGTTGCACCAATCTTATCCTGTACGATACAGGACATACTCGGTGTTGCTCTCTCCGGCGAAAGAGTTGCAAATACAATTAAATCAATCTCTTTGGGATCAATGCCTGCATTCTCTATCGCAGCCAGGGAAGCCTCTGCTCCCATATAAGATGTAGTTTCATCTGTTGCAATATGACGTTCCACAATGCCTGTATGCTCCCTAATCCATTCATCATTTGTTTTTACCATTTTTGCCAAATCATCATTAGTTATAATGGTCGGCGGTAAAAAGCTTCCCGTTCCAATAATTCCTGTCGCCATAACACCCTCGTCTTTCTGCAAATTCTTGCGCTCAAAATATTATCAATATTCAACAATAGACTCATACCAAAATATGAGTCTATTGTTCAAAAACACAAATAAATTATAGGCTATAAATGTTGTTTTGTCAACACTAACTGATTTTTCGTCTTTTATTTATTTTTTTTGACTCTTTTCACTAATATATCTGACTGTGGCTTATTCTTCCACTTCCTCAACAAAATCTTCTGACATTTCCTCTTCTAAAGGATTATCCCCTGATTCCACCAAAGCAAGCCTATCCTGAAGCTTCTTGATTCGGATGTTAATGGTGTCAACGCTGGAAACAAATTCATCAACCGCCTCATCAATATTAGTGCCTTCCTTTTTCGAGATATAAATATCCATTCCTATCTGTGTAAACAGCTTATTCTTGTCATTCTTGTATCCCCTGATTTTGGATTTCAAATCATTGACTGTAGCCAGCCTCTTTGTCGTATCCTTTGCTTTATCCACTGCATTAGATGAAGTGGCTTTCACCTTATCCAAAAAATCATTAAATGCCATATTTCTATCCTCTCTTTCTATGTTTTTCCACTACCTGCCCTTTGGCATCAGACATTATAGTGTTTAGAAGTATACAACCTCTTCCTCCGCCTTGTCTGCCTTTTCAATCTTTTGTGCATATAACACTGGTCCATCCCCGTCAAATTCCTTATAAAATTCACATTTTACCTTTGCCGTTACCGTCACCCACTCCCTATCCTTTAAATTCGGAGTCTCCATGGAATTGCATTTAAAACCAAGAAAAGTGATATCCTCTGCACAGCAGGTCATCGCAAACCTTCCCGGAACAAAAGCCTTTCCCTTATACTGGGGAGGACAGTACACCTGTCCTTTAAACTTGACGATCTTATCTATATATTTTTCCGGATTATCGGAAGCGTCAATATAGAAAATCCCAAAATCCTCATCCTCAATCTCCACCACATCAGCATCAAGATTATAAGGAATTTCTATTTCACCATTATCCACCTGCGCCTGTCCATTGACATTCTCAAACACAATCTGTGCCCGGCGGTTAATTGTCTTTACCGCCATACGCATGGTATTGATATCCGAATCATCGGTACAGCGGTTAAATATCACCATATCTCCGCTTTGAATGTGTTCCGCCATAAGAGATTTCATATTGTTGTTATACACGGTAAAGGTCTGTGCATCAATCAGAGTAATAACCTGTACAATAGTCCAGCCCTTCGGTACCCGGATAGTAAAAAGCTTATCTAACTGCCACATACCGTTATACTCAATCATAACCTGAGCCGGCTCATACTCATCCTGTAAATCCAGTAGCCTTTCTGTATTAATATCCTCTTCCTCCAGATATACAACGGAAATATTGCGCTTTTTGAGCTCCTCCTCGTCATACTCCTCTATACCTTCTTCTGTCACCAGTAAAAGAGTGGGTTCTCCCTCCGTGAAGTTACGCTCCACCAATGTCTCCCTGCAAAACTGTGTCTTTCCGCTTTCCAGAAAACCCATAAAGATAAATACCGGAATCTCTTTTTCCTGCTTTCTCATACCTGTCATTCCTCCAAACTATACGTGGAATAATTCCGCAATTTTGTCTTCCTTAAGCTCACTTCCAATCACACAAAGCTTTCCGGTTACATCCGGCTGACCTTCTCTCACTTCATATTCCTCCGGAGTTAAATCAAAATATATCCATCCGCCATCGCTGCACGGAACCATCCCTTTTGCGCGTAAAATAATACCGTACTCAGGATGTTCAGAGTCTGCCAGCTTTTGAAGGATTTCCTCCATTTCTGCCTTTCCATACTGATGCGGGGTTTCCCTTCCCCAACTGGTAAACACATCATCTGCGTGATGATGATGCCCACACTCACCGTCATGGTGATGATGTCCACAGCCACACTCATCGTCATGATGATGACCTTCATGATCATGCTCTTCGTGATGGTGGTCATGGCAATGCTCTTCATGACCGTGTTCTTCATGATGATGACCTTCATGGTCGTGCTCTTCGTGATGATGCTCATGGTGGTGCTCTTCATGCCCATGTCCTTCATGGTCGTGCTCTTCGTGATGATGCTCATGATGATGGTATTCTCCATGCTCATGCACATGACCACAGGTAGGGCATACTCTTGCCTCCTCCATCAGCTCCTCCACCAAAGATTTTTCCTTCTCCATAGCCGCCACAATCTGACTACCATCAATATCATCCCATGCAGTGGTAATCACTGTTGCTTTCTCATTGTGTTCCTTAATCATCGCTACAACAGCTTCTAATTTCTCTTCGGTCATTTTCTGACTTCTGCTGAGAATAATTGTTCCTGCACTTTCAATCTGGTTATTAAAGAATTCGCCAAAATTCTTCATATACATTTTACATTTCTGTGCATCCACAACCGTTGAGGCTGAATTAATCACAATTGCCTCCTCATGCATATCGGCAACCGCTTTCATGACATCAGATAATTTACCAACACCGGAAGGCTCGATAATAATCCGGTCAGGGGTATATTCATCTAAAACCTGCTTTAATGCCTCGCCGAAATCACCCACCAGCGAACAACAAATACATCCTGAATTCATCTCATTAATCTGAACTCCTGCATCCTTTAAAAATCCCCCGTCAATACCAATCTCGCCAAATTCATTTTCAATCAGAACGAGTTTTTCGCCCTGAAAGCCTTCAGCAATCAGCTTTTTTATCAGTGTTGTCTTTCCTGCCCCTAAAAAGCCTGAAATAATATCAATTTTTGTCATATTCACGCCTCCAATATAATAAGTTTAATGATAACAATTATTATTTGATTTTAACTGTCTTAGCCTGTCCCTTATTGGCAAATTTCTTTTTGTATTTCTTTAATTTCTTTTTGGTCATTTTGGGCAGCTTAATTGTCGCCTTTTTGTTAATTCCTTTAAACGCATTCTTGTTTACTTTTGTCACAACCTTAGATTTCACAGTAATCTTATTAAGCTTCTTGCAGTTGCTAAATGCCTCTTTTCCTATAGTCTTGACATTTTCTCCAATCGTAACCTTCTTTAGCTTTGTATTTTTCTTGAATGCCTTATTAGCAATTGCTGTCACCTTAAATGTATATCCGTTAATATCAACTGTTGCCGGAATAGTTATGTTCTTTTGCTTTTTATTTATTGCACTCACAACCGTTACCGTACCCTTTTGCGCATCCGCAACCGTTACCTGATAAATCAAATTACCGATGGTAACCTTTTCCCCTTTAGTTGGGAGAACCGCCTTGGAAATTAACTGCTGCGCATATGCATTCTTAGAGGTATCAATATTTTTCAACGTCTCCTCTGATACACCATCAAAACTTGAATTGGAAATGTAAGTTACATTTTCAGGAATAACCATTTGATGAATATTCTGACAATCCTTAAACGCATTATCTCCGATATTCTTAAGTGAATCCGGTAAAATAATGGTATTTAAGTTAGTACAGCCGGAAAAAGTGTCGTTTTCAATATCCGTTACCCCTTCCGGAATATCAATCTTATGCATATTCTGGCAGCCCTGAAATGCACCTGTACCGATTTTGTCAAGTCTTTCACCTAAAAATACCACTTCGTTTAAATTGGCATTACCGGCAAAGGCATAGCCCTCAATCGACAAAAGCGTTGCCGGCATAGTAATGGTATGCAGGTTCGGACATTCTGCAAAGGTATATGCAGGTAAAACTGTGATTTGAGTCTTGGATATATCCGGTGTCCGGTTAGTAATGCCGGCAAAGCAATAGCTGGCAATCGTGGTAACAGAAGCCGGCAGTGCAATATCCAGATTCTGATTATAGGCAAACGCATACATTCCGATAGTTGTAACAGTTGAATTCTCTGCAAAGGTAATACGGAGCAGATTGCTCTCATAAAATGCATATTCATCAATCTGTCTGACAGTACTAGAAACCGTAACCTCCTGCAGTCCTGTTTTATTTATAGCAAACGGATATATTTCTTCAATCCCCTCCGGAAGAGAATACTGAAGACTGTTGCTTTCATCACGGAAGCCCGGTGCCAGACGATATAACTTTTTCCTGTCTATCGACATCAGGCAGGCACCGACACCCTCGACCAAATTCATTCCACCCTCATTACTGTCACAAAACATAGTGTTTCCGTCCATCACATCAAAGCTCGCAAAATTACAGCCGTTAAACACATTATCTCCGATAGCTGCCAGACCTGCAGGTATCACCACACAGCTGCCTTTGTCAATAATTTCGTAAAAGGTTATCGAAGTCTCGTCAATAACCCTGATACACTTTGACCAGTTAAACCAACTGGCATCTCCATGAATATCCTTTTTGACTTTCCCGCCGTCAGCATCATAGACACACACAGCTTGAAGGCCTGTACATCCATTAAAGGTGTCATCTCCTATTGCAATAATGGTATCTGGTATAATCACCCTGGTTACAGCCGTATTTTCCTTAAATGTACCTGACAGTCCCTTTACCTCTATGCCGTTAATCCTTGCAGGAATAATAACCTCACCGTTCCACTGCGGGGTACTGTCATTGATATATCCAGTGATTAATCCATCTGCACTAATGGTAAATTGTCCCTCTGCAGTAAAGCTTTTGCTGTCCTTTGTGCTTTCTATAATCTGCTCGCGTGTTTCCTCTGGGGTCTCGTTTTCTGTGCCGCCTTCCTCCGAACCACTTCCTGTACCGGATCCGCCGTTATCTCCCGAATCACTGCCGGAGTCCTCTCCGCCGTTATCTCCCAAATCTCCTCCGTTGTTTTCCCCGGTACTATTTTCTTTGTCGTCAGTTCCCTCCTGATTACCGTCCTCAATTTCCTGTGGCTGACTACCCTCAGTCACCTTGTCATCACTGGCAGCCTCCACTGTCTGACCGGGAAGCAGCAGACAGTTAATAACCATTACCGCCGCAACCAGCCATGCTCCAAAACGCTTCTTTGCTCTCTTTCCCTTAGTCATAAAATATCCTCCTTCTTATCATTATTCCCGCATAATCCTCTCGCTGCAATATTCTACCATTATACAATAAAATTGCGGAAATTAAAACACCATTTTCTTTATTCCCGCGAGCAACGAGCCAAGTGGCTGTTTACAGACATTTGGCGACTGCCGCGAGGGTCAAATCCCCCGCCCCTTGAGGCATTTCAAATTTACTGCCCTGCTGCTTTACGGCGGGGTCTTTGACTGCATAAACGTCATTCCAGGCTCACAACAAGCCTCAAATGCAGCATAATCCTGACTCGTATCATCTTGTCAGTAAATAGTGCCTTCAATCACCGCACCTCCAACAACGATATCCCCGTCATAAAACACCACAGCCTGTCCCGGTGTTATGGCGCGCACCGGCTCGTCAAAATGACATTCTACCCTGTTTGTCCCCGCCATACGTATTCTGCAGGCTGCTCCCTTATGGGAATACCGGATTTTAGCAATAACCTTTTTCTCCTCCTCCAATACCGGTATAGACATCCAATTTGGAGCGCTGGCAATCAGACAGTCATGAAACGTATCCTCATTGGTGCCAATCACTACCTCATTGGTATCCGGACGAAGCTCTAGCACAAATGCCGGTGCACCGAGAGACAGCCCCAGCCCCTTTCTCTGTCCCACGGTGTAATGAATAATCCCTCTGTGCGTTCCCAAAACATTTCCCTCTTTATCCACAAAATTCCCACCGGGAAAGGTCTTTCCTGTTTCTCTTTCAATATATGCCGCATAGTCGTTATCCTGAACAAAACAGATTTCCTGACTGTCCGGTTTATCCGCCACATTCAGATTAATCTGTTCTGCAATCTTTCTGACCTTTTCCTTGTCATATTCACCGACGGGCATCAGCGTTCTTGAGAGCTGCTGCTGTGTCAGACTATACAATGCATAGGTTTGGTCTTTGTTCACCGCAGCAGATTTCTGCAGGGCAAACCGTCCGTTTTCCAGCTGACATACTCTTGCATAATGCCCGGTTGCTATATAGTCGCATCCCAGCTCCATGGCCCGTCTTAACAGCGACTCCCATTTTACATACCGGTTACAGGCAATACAAGGGTTTGGTGTTCTCGCATGTATATATTCATCCATAAAATAATCAATGACACACTCTTTGAACTCTCTTTTAAAATTCATCACATAATAAGGAATCCCCAGGCAGTCCGCCACCCGCCTTGCATCCTCCACAGCAGATAAGCCACAGCAGCCTCCGTTTTGCGCCATGGTAAATTCATCCTCGTCCTGCCATATCTGCATCGTGACACCGATTACCTCGTAGCCCTGTTCCCTTAACAGATAAGCAGCCACTGAGGAATCTACTCCACCGGACATCCCCACCGCAACCCTCTTTTTCATATATATCCTCCATCTTTTGTAACCAATTTTACATAATTGCGAAACTCCCTATTTCTAAAATCTAGTTGTGTAATATAGACAATATCGCAAGCAGGGTACTTTGGAGCCGTCGGTACTTAGGTGCCGTATTTTGGCACCTTATGTACCGCTACGAGCGACAAGTAGCGCAAGCGTGCCCTGCAGTGATTTGTCTATATTATACAACGAACGTTTAAAAAGCCGCGTTTCGCAATTACTTATTGTAACCAATTTTGCTCAGAGGAATTAGTACTCCTCTTCCTCCTCACCCTCACTGATATCATCCTTTGGCTTTGACAGCCCTTCAATAGTAATTCCACTCTTTTCACAGTAATCCCAAAGTGCAGCGTGAATTGCCTCCTCTGCCAGCAAAGAGCAATGCACTTTTACCGGCGGAAGTCCGTCTAGGGCCTCCATAACCGCCTTATTGGTCACCTCTAAGGCCTCATAAATCGTCTTCCCCTTCACCAGCTCCGTAGCCATGGAGCTGGTAGCCACTGCCGCTCCACAGCCAAAGGTCTTGAATTTCACATCACGTATCACCTGATTTTCATCGATATCAAAATAAATGCGCATGATATCACCGCACTTTGCATTTCCTACCGTACCTACACCGCTTGCATCCTCAATCTCTCCTACATTTCTCGGATTGGTAAAATGGTCCATTACTTTCTCACTGTACATGATATATTCCTCCTATCACAATTGCGTTTATTTGTCCAGCTCCGGATTTTTCTTTACAAAATCCTCATAAAGAGGTGACATGGAACGAAGCTTTGCCACAATTTCTTTAATATTCTCTATTACATAATCCATTTCCTCCATCGTATTCTCCTCGCCGATAGTCATACGAAGTGAGCCGTGTGCAATTTCGTGTGGCAGTCCGATTGCCAGAAGCACATGGGATGGGTCCAGCGAACCGGAGGTACATGCGGAACCTGACGATGCACAGATTCCTTTCATGTCCAGCATAATCAGCATAGATTCGCCCTCAATAAACTGGAAGCTGATATTCACATTGTTTGGCAGACGGCTGGTACGGTGTCCGTTCAGGCGGGAATAGGGTATCTCTGACAACAGCCGTTCAATCAGATAATCCCGCATTTCCGTTTCTTTCTTTGCCCTTTCCTCCATAGTGGAAAAAGCAATCTCCACTGCCTTCGACAGTCCCACAATTCCAGTTACATTTTCTGTTCCTGCCCTGCGGGAGCGCTCCTGCCCTCCTCCGTGGATAAACTGCCTTAACTTAAGCCCCTTGCGGATATATAAAAAACCAATCCCCTTTGGTCCGTTTAACTTGTGTCCGGAAGCACTGAGCATATCAATATGATACTCATCTACATTAATGGGCACCTGACCATAAGCCTGCACCGCATCTGTATGAAAAATGATATTATTTTCCCTTGCAATTTCTCCAATCTCCTTAATCGGCTGAAGCGTACCGATTTCATTATTGGCAAACATCACTGAAATCAAAATCGTGTCCGGACGGATAGCAGCCTTCAACTGGTCAAGCTTCACTACACCATTTTCGTCTACATCCAGATAGGTCACTTCAAATCCCTCTTTCTCCAGATACCCGGCAGTATGCAAAACTGCATGGTGTTCAATTTTTGTGGTAATAATATGTTTTCCCTTTGCCTGATATGCCTCAGCGGTAGCCTTTATCGCCCAGTTATCCGATTCCGTACCGCCGGCGGTAAAGTATATCTCATTGCTCTTTGCTCCAAGCGTACCGGCAATTTTATCCCGGCACTCCGTAATAACTGACTTGTTTTTCTGAGAAAATGTATATATACTGGACGGATTTCCAAAATTTTCGGTAAAGTATGGCAGCATCGCATCAACTACCTCCGGTCTTGCCGCTGTGGTTGCCGCATGGTCTAAATAAATAAATCGCTTTTCCTCCATGTTAAATTCCTCTTTCCTTAAAATCTGTTATATATCACAATTTACGCCGGTACAATCCGATTGCCGACGCATTTTTCGGTTATCCTCCACCAGCTCATTGAGGTATATGGAATCCACCGCACTCTGAATGCTATCATCAATCCGTTTCCAGACATTTCTCGTCACACAGCTCCCACTGCCGGAACAGCCGTCCTCTCCTCGGATTCCGGTACATTTTACCGGCGAAAGGTCTCCCTCTAAAGCCCTGAGAATATCTCCAACGCTGATCGTGCTGCTTTCCCTCGCCAGCACATAGCCTCCCTGAGACCCCCGGATACTGGTAATCAGCCCCGCCTTTTTTAGTTTTGCCATAAGCTGTTCCAGATAGCTGTCAGAAATGGATTGTCTTGCAGCAATATTAGCTATGGACTGCGGCATCTCCTCGGAATAATCCGCAAGGTCAATCATTGCCCGCAAACCATATCTTCCCTTGGTAGATAATTTCATATGTGTCACCTCAATTCCCACTAAATCAGTCGGATATCACACTGCTAATATAGCAGTGTTTCCTTATTCTGTCAAGTACATGTTTTACTGGCATAACACGGCTGACATTTACATATATATAATCCATGAAAACAAAAAATGGATGCAAATTATGAAGCTTAAATCGATATGGTATCAGCTTGGGCAGGCCGTCTCTCAAAATCTGGTCATCAAGGGAACACTAATTCTTACCACTGCAGGATTTCTAACGCGTATAATCGGCTTTTATAATAGAATATTCCTCGCCGGTTTAATCGGTGCGGCACAAATGGGAATCTATCAATTGATTTTTCCACTATATATGGTCGCCTTTTCCCTTACCACCTGCGGAAATGAGCTGGCATTGACCAAGCTGGTATCTTCATACCGAAGCCGTGGTGATATGGCAACCGCCAAAGCATTTTTCAGGGTCTGCTTTTTTGTCAACCTGATATCCGGACTTCTGGTAAGTATTCTGATGTACAAAAACGCAGCATGGCTGTGCACACACATCCTCAACGCACCGGAATGCTCTGCCTGTCTCAAAACCATTTGCTTCGGCATTCCTTTTATGTCCATGAAAGGTGCTATCCACGGCTACTTTTTAGGTCTGGAAAATTCTGGCGTACACGGCATATCCGACCTTTTAGAACAGACTGCCAAAGTTTACGGACTATATCTTCTCGCAACCTATATCTGTATCCGCAAGCAGTACGATGCATCCTTTGCCGTATGGGGAATTGTCATCGGTGAAGTAGTTGCATTCATCTACTCTGTCGCTGCTCTTGAACTTCATAACCATAAAGCAGTCGAAAGCACAGGCTATATCGATGCAACTGTCAATAAATCCCCCTGTAATGGTATCCGAAAAAGCAGAAGCTGTACACCCCGCCCGTTGTTTCTCCATCAGATACTTCGGCTTTTCCTAAAAGACTCCGTCCCTCTTACCACCAATCGTCTCGCATTGACTGTATTACAGAGTATAGAATCCATTATGATTCCTACGGTATTACTTTTATATTATAAGGATTCCAATATCAGCCTTGCCACCTTTGGTGTCTTTTCCGGAATGGCCTTTCCGTTTATTATGTTCCCATCCACCATAACTAATTCTCTGTCCACAATGCTTCTTCCGGCAGTGTCTTCCGCAAGCTCCACCCTAAACAACGGATATCTTTCAAGACTCTGTGAAAAAAGCCTGCATTTTTGTCTATTGATTGGCATGTTTTCCACCATTACCTTTTATATTTTCGGCACGGAGATTGGTGAGGTTTTCTTCCAAAACAAAGAAGCCGGTATCTATCTGTACCAGCTTTCTTTCCTGTGTCCTTTAATCTACCTTGCCACCACTCTGGCAAGTATTTTGAATGGTATGGGATTTGCCACCCACAATTTGGTTCTCACCGTAATTGCCACGGTTATTCGCATCAGTTTCATCAAATTACTGATTCCGCAAATCGGCATGACCGGTTATATCGCAGGTATGTTCACCAGCTATCTCTTTTTGACTCTCGCCTGTCTTAATAAGCTTGAAAAAACGATTTCCATTCGCCTGCATTTTCTGGAAAGTGTTTTTCTACCGGGCTGTGTATTTACAGCACTGGGAGCGGTCGCTTTCTTTGGCTACCGACACATCATCCCTACCCTTACCGGTAAAATTCCAGTTATCATCATCTTATTAAGCATAATTGCTCTCTACGGTATCATCAGCTTTGTTCCCTTCCTGATTACTACCTACAAGGCTTCCCGACAACCTCGTTGACAGCTTGACCGTCCGCCTTTCTTTTGAGCACTGGCAGACGGTTTTATCTTATCTTCCCATGGCTATCCCTATACCTTGAACTTCTTTACCTGTTCCTTATGGCTGTTGGCAATTTCATTCTGATAATCTGAGGTAATTCCGATCTGCTCTAAATACATTGCCACACTGCTCAGCTCTGAACGTGTCTCCTGTAAAATCTCCCTTGCTCCATCGGATTTTTTAAGCACCTTATTCAGTCTGTCAACTATTCCTTCGTCTAATGACCTGTTTTCCAAAATCTCCTTGACAACTACATCCATTTCATCAATCACTTTTCCTGATTGCAATACATCTACATTGATATTTTCTATACGCTGACCCGACTTTCGTACCGCCATAGAAACCTCTTCTCCGGTATCACTAAGTGTAGCTGACTCTTCAATAATCTTCTCTAAAAGCTCTCTCATCATAAACTGAGATTCGTTTAGTGCTTCCATGGTATCACCGAACTCATCATTTGCTACACTCAGAATATCATCAGATACGTCATATTCTGCAATACGTTTGGCCAAACGCTGTATCGCTGCCAGCTTACCGGTAAAATAATTACTCATAAAGCCTGCAACAATGGCAGCAACAACCACTGCCAAAGCAATGATTACTGTAATAATCCAAATAATATTTTTATATATCCGGTAGTTTCCAGCATTTTTGCTGTATGCATTATCGGTTGACAGCTCCACTACAGCATCAATCAATTCATAAGTACATGCCTTTGCCGGCATTAGCTGCTGCTCATAAGCAGCCACAGCCATATCCATACTGCCCTGCTGAATATAATCAATAATGGTCGCAATATGTTTGTCAAAGGTCAATATACTTAATCGGCACTGATTATACCGTCTGAGTTCTAAATCTGTCACCTCCAGCCCATCATACTGCTTCATCAAATCACTATTCTCATTCTGCAGCTTTTCAATTTCCGCTATGTATTCTTCGCCGTTGTCCTCTCCTAACAGGCTCATCATACCGATAACGCACTGGTCAATCTCTTTGACATTCTGGTTAATGGACTTTAATACCTCTACTGATTTGAGGTTATTTTCATAAATTTCATTGCCATTGGAATACACTTCCCTCAAACTGTATATTCCGGCTATTCCCACTGCCAGAATAAGTAAAACGATACCATAATAACTGAGCAGAAGTTTTTTTCGTATACTCATCCCTGATTTTTTATCCATAACTTCTCCTCCACTCTACTTTGATTTTTTACCCAACGGATAAAGCAACCATTGCGTATCCTCATCATAAAGATTATCACCATTCACATAGGTTACGCCGGTATCAATTTTTTGCTCGATAGTTTTTCCATCCAATACCTTTTTCAGATTACGCACCCCAAGATATCCCATATTATAGGGATTCTGCACCATCATACCGTTAATAATTCCCTCTGAGAGGTAGGCAATCTCATCATCCGACGAATCAAATCCGATGATCAGAATTTTACCCTGAAGGTTTCTCTCTTTGACCGCTGCAGCAATCCCTACAGCTGCACCCTCATTCGTACCGTAAAAGCAATCCAAATCCGGATATTTATCCAAAAAATCCAGTGCCTGCTCCTTTGCAATTTCTGGGTCCCCATTACAGGACGTGGTGTCCATAATCTTTATCTTCCCCTTATATTTTGAGTCTATCTCGTCAACAAACCCTTTCGTTCTCTCTATTGCAGTCTGTGCATCCTGTACATGTACTATGATGGCAACCTTACCACGTCCACCCATCAAATCAGCCGCATTCCTTGCAGCAATAGCACCTGCACTCTCATTACTGGTGCCAATAGTAGCCACACGTGCCGATGTTGTTATATCCGAATCCAGAGTGAGAACAGGTATTCCTCTGCTGACAGCCTCTTCCACTACTCCGTTTAAACGCTCAGTATCAAGCGGAGCCAACACAATGGCATCTGCCCCCTCCTCAATAACCTTCTTCATCATTTCAATCTGCACATCAATCTGTGATTCATCCTCAGGAGCCTCAAAGGTTACCCGGATATCCATCTCCTCACCGGCATCCATAGCCCCCTGTTCCACAGTCTTCCAAAACTCATGCTGTGCTCCCTTACAGATAACCGCAATATACGGCTTGTCATCATCATTTTGCTCTTCTGCCTGTCCGCATCCCACCATTAACATCATGCAGATAACTGCAAAAGCGGTAAATAATTTTTTAATTATATGAAGCTCGCTGCTGCTCGCGCAGGTCATCAATCTCCGCTTTGCTCCGATTGGTGACATATTATCAGGCCTTTTGTAGTAAATTTTCAAGATATCCCTCCTCCAAACGATCTATCAGTTGTTCCTTCGGCACAGGCTTGGAAAAATAATAGCCCTGCAAATAATCCGCTCCCATGGCAGTAACAATTTCTGCCATTTCCAAATCCTCAATCCCCTCCGTAACAATCTTTAAATTAATATCCTTAAACATAGATATCGTATTTTCCAGCACCATACGGGAGGTCACCTTCTTCATTGCCGCCCAAACCACATATTTATCAATCTTTACAATGGAAAAGGGCAGGTCAACCAGATAGTTAATGTTCGAGTAACCTGAGCCGTAATCGTCCAGTGAAAAAGTGACATCCATCAGGGATATCCTTGCCATATTACGAATTAGCCTCTCCTCTGAATATGCCGCAGCACTCTCCGTAATCTCCAGATTGATCATTTCAGACGGGACATTATATTTCTCCAGTACCCCCTGTATATCCTTGTAAATATTCTCCTGCATGCACTGAACAACAGAGAGATTTACCTCCACAAAATCTATACCCTTACTCTTCAAATTATACTGTTTGATAAACCGACAGACCTCTTCCAGTACAAGAATACCAATCTGTATCACAGTACCGTTTTGCTCTGCAATACGGATAAATTCCTCAGGAGACACATATCCGTATCCAGGAACATTCAGTCTTGCCAACGCCTCCATAGAATGAAAGCGGCGATTCTTTGTATCGTAAATCGGTTGATAATGGACTTCAAACTGTCCTGCTTCAATAGATGTCATCATTGCCTGCTCAATAGCCTTACGCCGGACAATCTTGTCACCGGCAGTTTCATCCACTTCAAAATAGCTGTTCACTCCAACTGTCTTTGTCTCACTAACCGCATACTCAATAGCTGGAATCAAATCCTCTGCACTGTGATGAATGGTATGTAGAAGACAAATACAGGCTGAAAGCTCGACATTCATATCATGCAGACGCCACGGCTTTCGGATAATTCGCCTGATACTGTCTAACTCCTTGTTTCCTTCCGTCTTCTCCTCTAAGGTAACCGCAAAAGTATCTCCCCCGAACCGAAATACTCTTTTATTCGAATATTCTTTCTGCAGACTCTCCACCAGCATGCGCATAAGTTCGTCTCCGCCCTCCATGCCATAGACCTCGTTTACGATCTTGAAGTTATCCAGAGCAATAATGAAAATCTGCTCCAGGATATGATGTTCTTCCGCATCTCTGACATGAAAGAGAAATGCCGTCCTGTTCAGTGCTCCTGTAGTCGTATCCAGATAATCCGTTATATTTTCACTAGTCAGATACATAATAAACACCGATGCCGTCGTCCCAACACCTGAAAGCATATAATTAGGAACAACGTATTGTATCGCTGTAGGCAAAATTGCCACAATAATCATCCAGCATGTATTCATCACCTGCGTTCTTTTTAGTTTCTTTCTGCACGCTACAGTATAGATTATCGTAGAGACAGAATAAACTGCAGCACTGATATACAAAAAAACATACAGACTGCCATGCTGATAGCCCGTGCTGTCAAAATAAAAGATATACCCTGTCCATACGCTGGAAATCGTCAGCAGCACACCGATATAAGCAGGCAGACAAACCAAACACACCCTGCCCACCTGAGTATTTGAAATTTGATGCACCTTAAAACATACATAGAAGACAAATATTGTAGGGAGCAAAAACTGCACTGACAAAAAAACAGTATTCAACAGATAATTTACCCAAAGCGGAACAACATCGTAGTATTCAACTGTATAACAAGTAAGTACATCCAGACAAACATTGACAAAGCATGCTGACAGATATATACGGAACATCCTTGATTGAAAAGACTCCATTATTCCTTTATTAAATGCCATAATCACCAAAAGCACAAGAAATATAATGGAACAAATTTCGTAATCCACATTATAATACATATGTATTCTCCCCAAAATCCCTATTGTCCAGAAATTTATAGACATATTATTTATTATAATTTTTACAAGGTAATTTGTCAATAATCGGCAGAACCAGATAATTATGTCTATTTGCCAGAAAAAACAAAACCGCCGGATTACCTCTAATATTCAAAGTAATCCAGCGATTTCACTTATCTCTTTACACCTTTTCTATTTTACCGTAATCTTTATCCTTTTATAGACACCGTTTTGTGCATATACATAGATATAACATGTTCCTTTTTGCTTTGCTTTTACAACACCCTTCTTATCTACTGTGGCAACATTACTATTATCTGATTCATATTTTATCCCACGATGCTGACGAATCTTCTTGTCCAGCTTCACTTCGGATGCCTTAATCTTAAAGGTTTTGGAAACTGCCAGCTTCTTACTCTTCTTATTTACCTTTACAGACTTTGCCACACCATATTTGCCGCCCTTCGTCGTTGCATGAACGGTCTTAGATGCTGCAATTGTCACCTTTACACCCTCTATGTTCTTATAGGCAACAACCAGATATTTGTAATATGTACCCTTCTTTAATTTCTTCTGTGTATATTTTACCGTGCTGTTCTTGGTAAAGGTCTTGATGTGCTTGTAAGCATTCTTCTTACCACATTTGTTCCCATAGAGAATATACCCATCTGCATTCTTTACCTTATCCCATTTAATAGTAACCGAATTCTTTTTCAAATTAGTGGTTCTTGCCTTTAACAGGCCAAAGGTTGAACCTTTCAAATCCGCATCTGACTTCTGTCCCTTGATGCTTGCCTCGGTAATCAGAAGAGTATCTGTCGAAACTCCTAATTTTGCTGCTTCATTAAGAATCTGATTTGCGATATCATACGATACGTTCAACCCATTCATGATAGCTGAGGAATCGGGTGTGACAGGATCTTTGTCGTCAGGTCCGTTTGATGATACCGTTACGGTAAATTCCTTCTTATATCCCCCATCCTCTGCTGTGGCTGTAATCGTTACAGTACCCGGCTTATGACCGGTTACCTTTCCATTCTCGTCCACAGAAGCAATGGTATCATCGCTGGAGGTCCATTTGATTGTCTGGTTGGAGGCATTCTCTGGAATCACCGTCGCCTCCAAATTGACAGAACCACCGATTTCCACATTCGGATTAGACGGGGAGGTGCTCCCTATCCCGGAAACCGATGTGGTAAATTTGATGTATCCGCATGCTTCTGCCGTTGCGCTATCCACATAATATCTTCCACTTCCATTTTCATTAAACTTAACTGCCGAATATAGTGCGTCCTTAGCAGAACCACCAATCACTTTTTCATTATCACCGGGCATGATTGCCTGTGCAGCATAAAAAGCCTGCGTAGTAACATTTTTGTTACTGTTTTCCGTGCAGGCAGTACCCTCCAAGGTTCCACCATTTACCTTAATATTACCTCCGGCATAAAAAGCCCTTGTACTGTCACCAGCTATTCCTTTCTCTGAATATGCACTACTCTCCAAGATTCCACCATTTACCACTATATCACCTTTGGCATAAACCGTTCGCAGCTGAGCAGATCCACTGTTTGCAGTATTCACGCTTGCCTCCCCCTTCAGGGTTCCTCCATTCATCTCTATGCTGCCATCTGCATGTACTGCTTTTACATCAACAAGTACGTTGTCCCTGTTTCCGCTTACCGTACCTTCTACAGCTCCACCTTCTATCTGTATGTTACTGCCAGCATATATCGCAGCCGCAGAGCAGGTTGACGTAGTAGGTCCTTTAGATGCTGCTGCAGAACCCTTTAGTGTTCCGGATTTTATTTTAATACTGCCACTGGCATTAACTCCCCGGGAACTCAAGCTTGACGGCGCACTCCCCTCCAAAGTTCCATTTTCTATTTCTATATTCCCTCCGGCAGAAATTCCACGGGCACTGCCACTGGTTGGAAGCCCCCGCAATACCCCGTTTTTCACAGTTATGTCACTGCCAGTCTGGATGCCGTATGTACTACTAGTAGCTCCGCCCTCTATCATACCTAAAAATAAAGAGCTCTGGCGCGCTGTCACGGAAGCAGCCTCTACAACAAGCTTACCTTTAATATCCATACCTCCACGTCCACCTAACGAATCAATAGTGGCGTTCTTTACTGTCAAATCTCCTCCCACATAAATACCTGTTAGTTCTACTGTGTCTATACTCAAGCTTCCCTCTCCTACAACAGACAGGTCATTAAATGCGTACACACCACACCGGGACGGCACATAATAACTTGTGGGATTGACCCTGCCCTTTATTACATTCTCACCATCTAATCTCAACACTGCATTTCCTTTAATAACAATTCCCGTATTCGCAGGAATTAACGAAAAATTGTGCAGGATTAATTCATTTCCACTACAGGAAACAAAATCATCTTCCACATATTCCTGTGTCTTTTTCGGTGTCCATGAATCTACACTATCGTTTTCACTGTTATAAGTAAACTCTGTCTCTTTATAAATCTTTCCTTCATCCGCATCAAAATAAAGAATGTAACTGGATTGTTCACTGCTGCTTTCCGCCTGTACAACCACCCCTCCCGGCAGGTACATCAATGAAAGTACCATTACTAAGGTCATCAGACCTGTCAATAGTTTCTTCTTTGTTCTCATAAGACTCTTCTCCTTTCACTGGTTGAATTGATGAAACCTAATTTATATCATGTGCTTCTCACATTCAATAAAGCACACAAATTCACCCTTGCAAGCAAGTGCACTTATGTACATTATATCATAATTTTTTCCAGTATCAAGGCATAATCTTATGTTAAAAAATTATCTATGACAACCTGTTTACCTTGTCATAGATTTATTTCTACATAATACTGCTGCTCATATAATGCTTTTGCAAGAGATAATGTACCAGCCAAATCATTCTGTCTCTGTCAGTCGTACATTTATTAGCATAACAGAATATACCATTATGTTTATTTACTAAAGCTTTATATTCTGTTTCTTTTATTAATTCAATCTCTATTATTTTCTTTTCCTTTTCAGCTACATTACTTATTTTTATTTCTATTTTTTATAAAATAATATATCATTCCATATAACCCACCCGCTATTCCCATAGAAAGCTTCGACAAATGGCCACTATCAATCGAATCAATATGATTTTTTATTACAACAATTTGTGTTACAATAAACGCTATAAAAATAATTAAGCACAAACCGCATCCAAACGGGTCATCTTTTTTCTTTAGCGAAACTTCACGTTCTTCTTTCTTACTTTCTTCTTTCATTATTTTAGGAGATGCCGCTATTTCAACTAAAACATCTGTAATATCTTTCCGCTCCATACCAAAAAGACCTAACGCAGTAAATGCCTGCTCGATCATATAAACAATATCTTCTTCCACATAGCCCCTTTTTATCAGGCTGATGGGTATCTCTATCTTACTGATAATCCAATGCACAATCAGAGTGGATTTCAATCTGTCTCCTTCCGTTGTGCTTAGTGCCTCTATCTTCACCAGTTCTTTATCTATGCATAACCCATACTTCTGTGGCAAACCGAAAGTACTCCTGCCACAAGAAAATAAAAAAACACCGGAAGTTCTGTCTATTACCCACCAGAATGGTGTTAACTCTTTTTCTGTGTTTTCTTGAAATCCAAACGAATTAAAATATTTTATATCCTCTGCATTTTCAATTTTTTCACTTATAAAATCCATACTTCCACCCCATGTTTTACACAATCT
>CAMWYM010000004.1 GCA_947178475.1 uncultured Clostridium sp.
ATCCAGACCAACACCTCGTCCGGATACATCGGAAATCTTCGCTGCGGTAGAAAAGGCCGGACGGAATAACAAATCAATTGCCTCTTTCTCAGACATCATATCCGCCTGCTCTTCTGTAATATGTCCCTTTTTGATAGCTGATGCCTTTACCTTTTCTACATCAATTCCGGCACCGTCATCAATAACCTCAATCGTTACATTATTACCATCCTGATATGCATTCAATTGAATAGTTCCAACCTGAGGCTTTCCGATTTTTAAACGATCAATAGTCGACTCCAGTCCATGATCAGCAGAATTTCTCAACATATGCATTAAAGGGTCACCAATCTCATCAATAACCGTTCGGTCAAGCTCTGTATCCTCACCGGTCATAATCAGCTCCATCTCCTTGCCAAGCTTCTTAGACAAGTCACGAATCATACGCGGGAAGCGGTTAACAACACTCTCAATTGGTACCATTCGTACTTTCATTACCGATTCATGCAGATTAGTGGTAATCCTCTCCAGATATTCAATCTGATCATTAAAGCCCTGTATAGAGGTCTTACTATCCTCCTGATTGCTGACAGACACCAGACCATTTTTGGCAATAATCAACTCACTTACTAAATTCATTAACACATCCAGCTTCTCAATATCAACACGAACAGAACGGTTTGCCACCGGTTTGCTGTTCGTCTTAGCAGGAGCAGTCTTTTTCTTAGTCTCTTCCTTTTTCTCCGGTGCTTTTTCTTCTTTCTTCTGAACAGAAGTCACCACTTCAACATCTCCAGGGATATCATAATTTTCAATAATTACTTCTTTGATTTCTGAAACACTGGCAATAACCTTCTTCACTTCCTCCAAGGATTTTTCAGAAATAATCAGCATAGAAAAATCAAATTCAAATTTCTCATCTTCAATATCCTGAACAACCGGGACAGATTTAATCACCTCTCCGATTTCTTCCAGACCCTTAAACACCAAAAATGCTCTTGCAGCCTTCAATATACAATTCTCATCAATATATACGGTAGCACCATATACATTCTTTTTCTGTGACTTGGCCTCCATAATTGCAGTTTTTTCAAAATCAGCGATACTGATATGCAAAAACTTACGTTTCTCTTCATCACTCAAAGAAGCCTCCTCTGGCTGCTTTTCCTGTTCCTTTGGCCCGGCCTGTGACTCCCCTTCCGACGCAAGGCATGCATTCAACAAACCGATAATCTCTTCATTGTCATTATCGCCTTCATCTGAAGTTTCCACAATACAGCCCAGATATTCTTCAATGGCATCCAAGCATTTAAACACCACATCCACCAAATCCGGTGTTACACTCATTTTGCCATTTCTCACCTCTGAAAATACATTTTCCATATCATGGGTTAAACGCTGCATACGTTTAAATCCCATCGTACCCGCCATGCCCTTAAGGGAATGAGCCGCACGGAAAATCTCATTGACAGTATCAATATTATCCGGTTCCGCCTCCAACACCAACACCTGGTCATTCAAGGTCTGTAAATGCTCTTTTGTTTCATCAATAAAAATCTCAAGATATTGACTTAAGTCCATGTTAAGACACCCCCACTTTTTTGTTAATTTCTTTTCCAATTTCATCCAACGGTAAAACAATATCTGCCATGCCATTTTCCACGATCGCTTTAGGCATGCCATACACTACACAGGTTTCTTTGTTCTGCGCAATGGTATATATGGATTGTCGTTCCTTCAACGCTTTAATCCCCTTATAACCATCCGCTCCCATGCCGGTAAGTACAACACATATAACGGATTCAATGGATAAAGCCGCCAAACTCTCAATCGTTATATTGGCACACGGTTTTAATCCATTAACCGGTTCCCGGTCTACCTCAGACAAAAATAAATGTCTGTGTGTATCTCTTTTTAATTGTAAATGTGTTCCTCCTTTAGCAAGATACACATGTCCCTTTTCAAGAACCTGACCGTCCACAGCCTCACTGACACAAATTCCACTGACATCATTCAGACGCTCTGCCAGAGAAGCCGTAAAGCCTTTTGGCATATGCTGTACAACCACAACCGATGCGTCCAGAGTTGGTTTCAGAGTCGGAATCAAGTTATGAAGGGCCTTCGGTCCGCCTGTAGAGCTGGCAATCATCACAAGCTTATTCGTTATGTTCGCAGCCATATTTTTTCACTCCGTCATTTTCTATTCTTATATTATACCAAAAATCAACTGCACATAAGTGCATAATAACCTTTCGCTGTCTAAATTTTCCCCAGCTGTTGGGACCGATTCTTTCTCTGTTGCTCAAAAATATAGCGAATGATCTTTTCCCTCTTATGATGCTCCATCCTCCAGAACTGGATATGATGGTCATAAATCGTCGGTTTGTTCTGATTGCGTTCTACCCGCATTATCTTCGCATAGGAATACACCACTGTTCCTTTATTTCCCAGAACAATATTAAACCGCACCTCAACCATGGCTCCATTATTCTCCGCAACATCAGCAACAAAATAAATCCCACCACCACTCAGATCCAGCATAATTGCATTTTTCCATTCCAACAGTGCATCATCCGGCTTGTAAGTATCTCCTGCTTCTATTATTCCCAATTCCGGCTCATCAACTATACGATAATCTATACGCGTCCGGCAAGGAAAACGGAAATATTCTCTCCGCTGCACTTTTTTAAGGATATCCTGAGGTTCAAGCTCTACCATGAACAGATTATCCTTTTTGTAACGTCCTATCACCTTCACCTTGCAGCGCAAAAGTCCTGTCTGCTTTGTATAAAAGGTTGCAGTAAACATCTGGTCAACCCCCAGAGGAATCATTCTCCCCTCCTGTATGGGCATCGCTGCAAGAATGTTATCATATTCTCCTTCATCCAGCACCTGACTTACATATACAGTCGATTCACTGTCGGGGTTTACTGCCAGACGAGTATCAATTTTTACCAATTCAAGCTTATCGCCAATTGCAATTCTGTTATCCATACACACCTACCTATTACTCTTTTTTGATTTAATAAAATTAAGTAGTACCTTAGCAATCCCCGTTTTACTTTCCTCCTCAGCAGAAATATCCAACAGCCGGTTACAGATACTGCTTAACCGGTTCGTTGTTTCGCTGTTTGGTGCACTCAGGGAAACTGGTTTTTGCTCAATGACAGAAGCTGTCATCTTTTTATCCTGTGGAATATAACCTAAATACTCCAATTCAATATTCAGGAACTTAGAGACAACTATACGAATTTTATCATAAATCTCCTGTCCTTCCCGTTCTGAATTTACCCGATTGGTAACCACCTTGATCGCCTTCTGCTTCCTGTCAAAATTCTTCTTACGATTCACTGCCTTTAGCAAGGAATATGCATCAGTAATGGAAGTCGGCTCCGGTGTCACCACCAGCACTACCTCTGGTGAACTCAACACAAATTCAATAACCGAATCTGCAATCCCTGCACCGGTATCCACAATCACCACATCATACATCCCGTCTAATTTTACCAGCTTGGCAATCAGATTCTGAATTTTCTCCTTGTCAAGATTCACTAATTCCTGTACACCAGAACCACCCGAGATAAATCCAATCCCCATCGGTCCCTCTGTGATAATCTCCTCGATTGATTTATTTTTATAAATCAAATCAGTCAAATCATACCTTGGACGGATTCCCAGCATAACCTCAACATTTGCCAAACCAAAGTCTGCGTCAAGAATGACAACCTTTTTTCCCTGTAGCCTGAACTGCAGTGCCAGATTCACCGAAATACTGGTTTTTCCCACACCGCCCTTTCCACTGGTAACGGCAATTACTCTGGCAGAAGGCATCTCACTTTTTAGCAGCTCCACCTTCTCACGTAACTTATCCGCCTGATCCATAACCGTCACCACCTCCTAACACTTGCTTGGCAATGATTTGAGGATTCATCACATCAATATCCTCCGGTACATTCTGTCCATATGAAATATAAGACAACGCTCTGCCAGTATCTAATTTAATGTTTAATATATTACCGATTGCATCTGTTTCATCTAATTTAGTGAAAATAAGACTATAATCCGTAATATCCTCATACAGTGCTGTAATCCTCTTTAAATCTTTATATTTCGTAGTAGCACTGAGCACCAAATAAGTGAGAATACTATATTTTGAAAAAACATCAAACAAGTTTTTCAAATCATCTACCTGTTCCTTATTCTTATGGGAACGACCTGCCGTATCCACTAACAGATAATCGCAATCCTTATATTTAGGCAAAATATTCTCCAAATCCTTGCTCTCGTATACAACCTCCACCGGGATTGACAAAATATTTGCATAGGTCTTAATCTGCTCCACTGCCGCAATACGATATGTATCAGCCGTTACAATAGCAATCTTTTTCTTCTCCTCCAATATGAGCTTGGAAGAAAGCTTGGCAATCGTCGTGGTCTTACCCACACCTGTCGGTCCCACAAAAAAAATCACCTTTGGTCTCTTATCTCCGTCATCAAAGGAAATAGGCTTTGTCTGACCCAGCTTCAAGACGATTTTCTGATAAACCAATGACAGCATCTCATCCAATGTCCGGATACTTCCGGAGCTTGTAATCTCATCCATAATTTGCTTGGCATAATTATAGGTCACCTCATTATTGGTCATCTGTTCCATAATCAAATCAATAGATTTATCCTTGAGACTTGCACCTTCTTCCTTAGCAGAAGTACTATCCTCTGCCTCCGAATCAGAAGCACTCTTATCCGCCTCCTTGTCAATTGCCTCCTCTACCGCCTTGGTCGAAGACGTCTCCTCTGATTTTTTGCCCTCTTTCTTCTGACTCTCTA
The DNA here is from genome assembly GCA_947178475.1 of uncultured Clostridium sp. Classification (GTDB taxonomy): domain Bacteria; phylum Bacillota; class Clostridia; order Lachnospirales; family Lachnospiraceae; genus CAG-590. The sequence goes on from CAMWYM010000004.1 coordinate 4,807, forward strand.
TCTGCTGTTCCAGCAGCATTGCCAGATTATTTAATTTTTCCTCCAGCTCCTTGGCTTCCTTAGCTTCCTTAGTTTCCTCTGTTTTCGTTCTTTCTGGATGAAGCTTTTCATCAATCTGCGCATTAAACTGTGTAGATGACTTGCTCTCGGGCTTTTCCTGACTGCTCTCTTTTTTGCTGACCTCGTCAATCGCCGCAGTAACCTCTACCTTTGTCCTCCGGAATATTTTAAATAATCCCTTAGGCTTTATGGTTTTTATATTCATCACTATAGCATCCTTGCCAAGGTCATCCTTAGCCAGCATAATCGCTTCTGTCTCTGTATTTGCTTGAAATTTTTTAATTATCATTTATCGTCACCACCCCAATTGATTGTAACTCTACATCCGATTCAATCTCATTATATGATATTACGATTAAATCTTTAAAATAATCTTTTGTCAACTTCTTAAAATACATTCTCACAATCGGAGACGTAATTATAATCGGTGCCTTTCCCTGATTTTCCAGTTTTTTCAATTCCGCCTCTACAGAGCTTAATATCTGCTTAGTAACAACCGGGTCTAATGTAATATATGCACCCTGCTCTGTCTGTTTGATAGAATTCATAATATCCTGTTCAATTTTCGGGTCTAAGGTCACCACTGTGGTCATCTCACTGTCTGTAAAATACGTATTGGATATCGCACGTTTCAGACGCTGCCGCACATATTCTGTCAATACATCCGTATCCCGTGTAGTGGCTGCATAATCTGCCAGTGTCTCAAAAATGGTAACTAAATCCCTGATAGAAACACCCTCCGACAGAAGATTCTGCAATACCTTCTGAATCTCACCAACACCAAGCAGCTTTGGTACCAGCTCGTCCACCAGTGTTGTATTTGTCTCTTTCACATTGTTGATTAAGTTTTGTACATCCTGTCTTGTCAGCAGCTCGTCCAAATGACTCTTGATAATCTCGGTCAAATGGGTCGCAATAATGGACGGCGGGTCAACAACTGTGTATCCCATAGACTCCGCTCTCTCCCTCTGTGCTTCAGTAATCCAGATTGCAGGCAGATGGAAAGATGGTTCAAAGGTTGGAATACCAGTAATCTCCTCCTCGACATATCCCGGATTCATGGCCATATAATGGTCAAACAAAATCTCACCTTCACTAATCTGAATACCCTTTATCTTAATGATATACTGATTCGGATTCAACTGAATGTTATCCCGCAGACGAATAATCGGGACAACCGCTCCCAGCTCCAACGCTATTTGCCGCCTTATCATTACGACTCGGTCTAACAGGTCACCGCCTTGATTTACATCCGCCAAAGGAATAATACCATAACCAAACTCCAATTCAATAGGATCAACCTGCAACAGAGCATTGACATTCTCGTGCCGGCGAATTTCGTCTGCCTGTACTTCCTCCTCCTGCACCTCTTCCTCAATAGCAGCAACCTCTTCCGTATGGGCAATCAACCTTCCGACAACAATAATACCAAGCCCCATAGCCAGATAAATCAAAATTCTTCCCTCGCTGCGAAGAGGGGTAAAAATACCAAGGAAGCTAAGTGTTGCACCAACCATATAAAGCACCTTTGGCACATGAAACAGCTGACCAATCATGATATCCCCAATATTGCTGGATTTAGAGGCCTTGGTTATCAAAATACCAGTTGCCAGTGAAATCAGCATAGAAGGAATCTGTGATACCAGACCGTCACCGATGGTCAGGATAATGTAGTAGGAAATAGCCTCAGAAATTTCCATGCCCTGCAAGACAACACCTAATATAATACCACCCACTACATTAATTAAGGTAATGATCAAACCTGCAGTTGCATCTCCCTTTACATATTTGGTAGCACCATCCATAGAACCAAAGAATGCGGATTCCTGCTGAATCTTTTCACGACGTTCAATGGCCTCTTTATCTGTAATGGCACCCGTGTTTAAGTCGGCATCAATTGCCATCTGCTTACCGGGCATAGCATCCAATGTAAAACGCGCCGTTACCTCAGATACACGCTCGGAACCTTTATTGATAACAACCATCTGCACAATAACCAGCACAATAAAAATAATTGTACCGACAACCAGATTACCTCCACCAACAAAGTTACCAAAGGTTTTGACAACAACACCCGGGTCACCTGTTAACAGAATCAATCTGGTGGATGACACATTCAGAGAAATTCTAAAAAACGTAGTAAACAGCAAAATTGTCGGAAAACTCGACATTGACAGCGTTTCCTCGGCAAACAGGCAGTTAAAAAGAATAATCAATGCCACCATGATGTTGAAGGAAATCAATACATCCAACAGTAAAGAAGGAATGGGAATTATGAAAAAGATAACAGCAGCCAGCAAGTATAAGCCTACAAATACATCGCCACGAAAGCTAACCTGTTTCATATGTTTTCCACACCTCCTTTTCTTTCCGTAATACTAACATAAATATATACATAAATAAAATGGTAATTTCAGATAAAATCCCTTCAGCTTACCTTGTTGTGAAGCTGATATACATAAGCCAGTACCTCTGCCACAGCCTGATACAGCTCTGGCGGAATCTCTGCATCCAATTCAACATTATAATAAAGCATTCTGGCCAGTGGTTTATTCTCCACAATATCCACATTATGCTCCTTAGCAATCTCCTTAATACGACCTGCCAGAAAATCCGCACCCTTCGCTACCACCACAGGTGCCTGAGACTTCCCGGATTGATAAGACAGCGCCACTGCAAAATGTGTCGGATTGGTGATAACCACGTCCGCCTCCGGAATTGCCGACATCATACGGCGCATTGACGCCTGCTGCATTCTCTGCCGCTGTTGTCCTTTTACCTTCGGATCACCCTCCTGATTCTTAAACTCATCCTTAACCTCTTGCTTGGTCATCTTATTATCTTCTTTAAATTTCCACCTCTGATACATAAAATCTGCTGCTGCAATAAACACAAACAGAAAGCATATCTTCAGCAAAAGCTCCAAAACAATATCATACATCAGCAAAAGGCACTGATTCACAGACATGTCATATAACAGGTAAATCTCGTCCACATGCTCCTTAAACACACCATATGCTATATAGGTGATAAAGACAATTTTAACAATGGATTTTAAGAGTTCTATCACAGTATTCAGTGAAAATATCCTTTTAAATCCGCTAATTGGATTCAATTTGTTGAATTTAGGCTGCAATGGCTTGGTTGTTATCTGAAACTTGAACTGCAAAGAATTTCCATAGAAGGAAACAATCAGTCCCACCAGCAAAAAAGGAGCAATAATCAAGGCAACACTCAATATTCCCCTTAATAGCAGATATGAAACACCTGCCACATCAACGCCATCCTGCGTATATCTGGGAATTAAAGTATAAAATGTAGAAAATCCCTTAATCAGCTGACGTCCAATAAACCCCACCGCAAACCTCAGACAAAAATACAGTGCAAATAATGTTGCCGCTGTCACAATCTCCCGGCTCTTTGCAACACTACCCTCTTTTCTTACATCCTTTAACTTCTTGGAGGTAGCATCCTCTGTTTTTTCTCCTCCCGGACCCTCCTTTGCAAACATCTGAAGATCCAATGGTATTAGAATCGTATATTGATATTCCTGTTTCACAAATTCCACCTCAATCGTTTGTCATGTCCGCCTAATAAAATGCCTGCAGCACATTCATGACAATTTTCTGCATCTGTTCATAGACATATCCTGTTATATTCGACAAAAACGGTATTGTCACCACCAAAATGCCAAAGCCGACAAATATCTTTAACTGTATACCAATAACAAACATACTCATCTGTGGAGCAGTCTTCGCCAAAACACCCAGAATCACATTCAGCAAAACTATGGCAATCATAATAGGCAGACCAATTCTCAGTGCAATCAAAAAATAATCCACCATATACTGAAGCATTGTATCATATATCCTTCCACTGTCCAGCTTTACATTTCCAATGGGAATCAGGACAAAGGAATCCGACAATGCCGATAATATATAATAATGCAAATTTGACACAAGCATAATTACCCTGACCAGCATGGAATAAAACTCTGCAGTGATGGTTGTATCGGTATTAAAGCTCTGGTCAAATGCGGAAACCATGGAAAATCCCATCTCCCGGTCAATAAACTGACCGGCCATACCAATAATGGTAAGGGTGATATTGGAGACAAAGCCAATACTTAACCCCACAACCAGCTCCTTCAACAGCAAAATCGTATATTCCAAAAAGGAGTTGTAATTTAACGGAACATAGGGATTTGCCGCAAATATTGCAAACGCTGCTGCAATGCTTAGCAATATACGCACTCTTCTCGTCACTGTAACATTACCAAAAATGGGGGCAAAGGCCATTGCTCCCATCACCCTGACAACAATCGCCAGAAAATATTCCAGATGATAAATGGAAAATGATTGCTCAAGCATATAACAGCTACCTCACATAAGTAGAAAAATTCTCAAACAACCGTTCCATAAAGGTTACAATATTATTCATTATCCAGCCACCACATAAAATCAAGGTAATAAAAATACTCAGTATCTTCGGGACAAAAGTCAAGGTCTGCTCCTGAATAGAAGTAACCGTCTGAAAAATACTGATCAGCAGACCTACTACCAAAGATATAAGCAGCAGAGGTGCAGCAGATTTAATGATCAGCCATAAAGCTTCTCTTGCAATATCCATTACCAATTCTGTTGTCATACACTCACATCCAATCTCAACAATTGTACCGATTCATCGTCAATAATTAAAGCTTTTCACCAGCTCACCTATCACCAGATTCCAGCCATCAGCCATCACGAATAGCAAAATCTTAAACGGCATAGAAATTGTTGTCGGTGGCAGCATCATCATACCCATAGCCATCAGGGTAGAAGCAACTACCATATCAATAATAATAAACGGAATATATATCATAAATCCAATAATAAACGATTTGCGAAGCTCACCCATAATAAACGAGGGTATCAGCACAGAGCTTGGAATATCCGATATCTCTTGCACATCATCAATCCTTGCCAAATCTAAGAAAAAGTTTACATCCTCCGGCTCCACATTATTAATCATAAAATCCCTAAGCGGCTCCATACAGGCCTTCAGACCATCCTCCTGAGTAATCTCTCCGGCAGAAAGAGGCTTGATTCCCTCCTCGTTGATCCGCGACAATGTAGGTGACATGATAAAAAGGGTTAAAAACAACGCTAGCCCTACCAATACATTATTCGGAGGCGTCGATTGAGTACCTAGAGCCGTGCGCAAAAAATGAAACACCACTACGATTCTGGTAAATGACGTCATCATCACAACGATTGATGGAGCTATTGAAATAACAGTAATCACCAAAAGCATCTGAAGTGTACCTGCAAGAGTACCCTCATCATTAGAAGTATCCACTGTTACTCCTAATGAAAAAGGGACATCATTTTCCAGGTTTGTCAGTCTTTCCGTTTCATCATTAATATTGTCCTGAACACCCATAGCATATACCTGATGCCCTACACATAAAATCATAAAAATGATAACATAAGCAATTATGAACTTTTTAATATGAATATGTTGTATAATTCGTCTTTTATTTTTGTTTGTCATGATCTTTTTTTTCATTTTTAATCTTATCCAATATATTCTTAAAATTCATCGGTTCTAATGACACTTCCTGCTCATTAATCTCTGTTTCCTCTAATTGTGTCAGCACAGTTACACTGTCCTTACAGACAGCAAGAGCAAGATACTGATTGCCTATTTTCACAATCTCTATCACTTTATTATTGGATAACCGAAACACCTCGATTACTCTTATATTGCTGCGCTTATTTAATACATTGGATTGAAAACTTCCAGTAATCCGAGCCGCCAAATAAGCCAATACTAAAACAAATATAAATAGCAAAATAGTACATATCAGCTGGGCAATGCTATCCAAACCAGAAGTCTCACGAATTAAAAACATATTAACCAAGAGCCTTCTGTACTGCTTCTAATACTCTATCCGGCTGGAATGGCTTAACAATAAAGTCTCTTGCTCCGGACTGAATACTTTCAATAACCATTGCCTGCTGTCCCATAGCAGAACACATAACAATGCTGGCATTCGGGTCAGACTCCTTAATTTTCTTAAGTGCCTGAATACCATCCATCTCTGGCATGGTAATATCCATCAGCACAAGGTCTGGCTGAGTCTCAGCATATTTCTCAACCGCCTTTGCACCATTCTCTGCCTCTCCGGCAATGGTATAACCATTCTTAACCAGAATGTCTTTAATCATCATTCTCATAAAAGCTGCATCATCACAAATTAAAATACTCTTTGCCATATCATATTCTCCATTTCATAAAAACTTTATTCTTTAATGATATCAGTTACTCTGATACCAAAACTCTCTTCAATTACAACAACCTCACCCTTGGCAACCAGCTTGCCGTTTACCAATACATCTATCGGTTCACCGGCTATGTTATCCAACTCGATAATCGTACCTGGAGCAAACTCCAATATCTCTTTAATGGATTTGCTTGTCCGTCCAAGTTCCACAGTGACCTCCAGCGGAACATCCATAATCAAATCAATGTTTTCCTGCTGGGTAATAGGATTAACTGCCGCATTAAACGGCTGGAACTGAACCGGTTGGACATTAACATCCTGCATAGGTGGTGCATAAGCATATTGCGGCATCCCCATCATTGGCTGTCCCATCATTGGTTGTCCCTGCATCGGTTGTCCCTGCATTGGCGGTGCCTGATACATAGCAGCCTGTGGTGCCGGTTCAGGCACAGGTGGCGGTGATGTCTGTGGTGCTGGTTCCTCCTTCACTTCTTCAACAGATGAAGCCTGATTAGAGTTAAACTGATCATATAAATCCTTTGCCAAATCAATCGGATACAGCTGCATGATATTGCTGTCTACAAGGTCTCCTATTTCCATTCGGAATAAAACCTTAACAAAAGCATTATCATGAAATATTCCCAGCTTTCCTTCGTCTATATCATCTGCCAAGTCTACCAGTTCTGCTGACGGCGGTGAAATATCAACCATCTTATTCAGCATTGTTGATAATGATGTGGCTGAGGACCCCATCATCTGGTTCATCGCTTCACAGATTGCACTCAAATGCAGGTCAGACAACTCGTCCACTAGATTTGTTCCGTCTCCACCCATCATTAAGTCTGTTATTACTTTAACATCATCTTCGCGAAGAATCAAGAGATTCTTACCATCAATTCCTTCTTTATATGAAATATTGATAAAAACACAAGGTTTTTCATAATCTGTCGTCAACTCTTCCCATGTGGAAATTGATACCGAAGGGGTGGTAATCGTAACTTTCTGGTTAACCAGCGAATAAAGCGTTGTCGCTGCTGTTCCCATACAGATATTAGAAATCTCACCAATTGCATCTTGTTCCTGTGTCGTTAAAGTATCCACTGAGGCAGAAGCCGGGGCTCCATCGCCGCCATTGTCATCCATGTTTCCTAACAACGCATTGATTTCTTCCTGTGATAACATTCCGTCCATGTCCCTACTCCTCTCTTATAATTTCTGTCACCTTAACGGCATAGCTCTCTGTGCCGGAACCAGGTAACGCTTTAAATTTAACAATATTACCAACAAAGACACTCAACTCTTCATCTACATGAGAATCCAGTTTAATAATATCGCCAACTTGCAGATTAATAAAATCCATAACTGAAATACTACTCTTACCAAGCAATGCTTTAATCGGAATCTGCGCCTTATTAATAATTGTTTCAATCACTTCATCATAAGAAGCCTCATCCTTACTCTGCATAGTAGAAAACCAATACTTTGTATTCAGCTTATCCATAATGTCCTCTAATGTCATAAAAGGAAGACAAATGTTCATCAACCCCTCAACATTCCCAATTGCCATATTAATTGTAACAATGGCAATCATTTCACTAGGGGAGATAATCTGTGCAAATTGCGGATTTGTTTCTATACGCTCCAATCTAGGGTGTATGGAAAGCACATTTTCCCATGGTTCTCTAAGCAAATCCACCAAGATAGTGAAAATTCTTTCCAAAACACTCAGCTCAATCTCGGAGAAATCCCTGGGCTTATCCAAAGGCTCCCCCAGACCTCCTAGCATACGGTCAATTATGGTAAATCCAAGATTGGATGCCAGTTCAATAAGTACACTTCCATTTAGCGGAGCAAAATCCACAATTCCTAATAATGCCGGATTAGACAATGCATTAGAAAACTCCGAATAGGTAACCGCTTCTGAATTCATTACATCTATTTGCACATTTTTCCGCAGATATGCTGGAAAATTATTGGCTACCAATCTGCCGAAATGTTCAAATATAATCTCCAAGGTTCTCAGATGCTCTTTAGAAAACTTGGCAGGTCTGGCAAAATCATACTCTTTAATTTTAACAGCGGGCTCATCGTTCATCTCGTCAACATCTAATTCACCTGAGCTAAGCTGTTTCAGCAACGCATCAATCTCATTTTGAGACAATACATCTGCCATATTCTCACCTCCAACAGTCTCTACAATTCTTCATAAACAGATAAAACTATTGGACTGTAAATTTACTAAACGATACACTGTAGATACATTGTGTCCCATACTTTTCCTGCAGACCCTCAAGAATCTGTTTCTTAATATCATTCTGTACTTCCTGACTCTTAATCTCTTCAAAGGTATAATTCTGGATAATATTGCGAGCCACATCAAATACTGAACCGGCAGACAAAACAGCATTCAAGTCATCATAATCCTTAGAAGACCCATCTAAGCCTAGGGTTAACCCCAGCTGTACGTAATGACTTTCAGCTTCCTCCCCGTCTGCTGTCGCATCGCTGCTATCCTTCAGATTCACAACCTGAGCCTCCACATCATAGGTTTGCATATCCTTCAACGCCACCTTAGGCTGATCCTCACCCTTACTCTCCAATTCCAGATTCAAAACCGAAGCAATCTCCGTAATCAAGTTATTAGTCTTCTTGGCTGAAGGCATACACACAAACACAAGCATTACATTTAATATTAGGTTCACCACACAAAGTGCCAAGATAATTACTGTAATCAAATTCTTTTTCATGTTCTTCTCCTACTCCTCCATCTGTGTTTCTGAATTCAACGGGTTATATATCTTAATGGATACCCTTCTGTTTCTGGCACGCCCCTCTTCACTGTCATTGGAAGCCACCGGACGGCTTTCACCATATCCTGCCACCTTCATATTTCTATCTTCCAGATTGACCTGCTCCATAATATAATCATACACCTTATTGGCTCTCGCCGTTGACAGATAGCGATTGCTTTCATACAGGGAACTGTGTATCGGTACATTGTCCGTATGTCCCTCAATTTCTATGATACAATCACGGTACTTTTCCAAAATCGCTGCAATCTTCTGCATGAAAATTCTGGCATCTCCCCGCAAATCCGCCTGTCCTGCATCAAACAAAATCGCTCCGTTTAAATCCATAGAAACATACTGTGAATTATAATCAAGTATTATCCTGTCATCTATGCTGTAGGATTCTGTCATCTGTGCAACTTCATCATACATCTCAGCAGATTCCTTGAGTCCCTCCTCTGTCATCTGCTCCTTTAATTCCTGTTGAGAAAAAGCGCTTGTTGGTTTCTTGGTAGATTCCATCGTCTCAGATATTTCCTGACCGGCAATTTCCATGCTGTTTTCTACACTATCCGGCTGATCCGAGGCATCATTTTGACCATCGTCTGCTCCTGTAGCAGATAAATTCTCATTATCTCCTGCCACCTCAGAGGATACTCCAATATATTCCAGTATAGACTCAATGCCCGGAAGCTGTGTTACACCACCGGAAACAATATCACCCTCCACTAAGGATACTGCTCCTGCTTCCAAAATACTAAAGCTCATATTATTGAAAGAAGCAGCAATCCTCTGAATTTTGCCCTGATCCACAGAAGAGCTGGCAAACAGCAAAACGAAGAAACACAGCAGCAAATTCATCAAATCACTAAAGGTTGCCATCCACGCCGGAGACCCCTCCTCAGGTGGTTTTTCTTTTCTCTTTGCCATTATTCTTCACCGCCTTCAGATAAATTTTCCCTAATATTTGGTGCAAGGAAAGACTTAAGCTTTTCTTCAATAACTCTGGGATTCTCGCCGGCCTGAATAGATAACAGACCCTCTATCATAATTTCTTTTAACTGCATTTCAGCATCATTAAAGCTTCCAAGCTTGGTGGCAACCGGTGCACTTATCCAGTTTGCCAGCACCGAACCATAATATGTAGTAATCAGCGCCACCGCCATATTCGGTCCAATAGAATCCGGATCTGACAGGTTTTTAAGCATCAGCACCAGTCCAATCAGCGTACCAATCATACCCCATGCCGGTCCCATCGCTCCAATCATCTTCCAAAATTCAATATTTTTCTGATGTCTTGCATCAGTGTTCACCATCTCAGCTTCCAATATCCCTCTGACCAGCTCCGGGTCAGTACCGTCTACAATCAACAGTATTCCTTTTTTCATAAAGGGTTCTTCCAGTGCATTGGCCGATTCCTCTAAGGCAAGAAGACCTTCCTTTCTTGCAACATTAGATAAATCAATAATTTGCTTAATCGTTCCGATAGTGTCCAGACTAGGCACTTTGAAAACCAATGTTATAGACTTAAGACCGGCAATGAAATCCGGCACTGTATTACTGGCAAGCACCGCAAATAAAGTTCCACCAAAGGTAATCAAGATCGACTGTTTGTCAACAAACCATCCTGCTGCGGTCCATCCAAAATCACCGGTAACCATGGCCATAAGCATTAATGCAAACGCTGCTACTAATCCAATTATTGTTGCTATATCCACAACTTCCACCTCACTAATCGACAAGTAAATTAAGTGTTCTTTTCTTTTGGGAATACCCTTTCTAAAAACACTACGATATTATAACACAAAATTTTGATATATGCCACTAAATTTTACAATATTTTTAGTGGTATATTGCTCTTTTGTAAGAAATCACTAAATCTGTCACTTCCTGCCGGCTTTCTTTTACGATAATTTTCTTTCCGGTAGTCAAAGTAATCACTGTATCCGGTGTCTCCTCTACAAACTCAATAATATCCGCATTAACGGTAAATTTCAAGTCGTTATACCTTGTTAACTCAATCATACACTTCCTCCCGGCAGCCTTATCTGTCACTACAGCACATTTTCTACTATTATACTCCTCATACCCCCAGCTTGTCTACGGTATTTTTCCAAAAGAAAAAAATGCCAAAAAAGGGATTACTTTTCACCACTTGACCAGCCGGATGCTCTAGCAAAGTACACACAACAACAAAAGGTGCACAGTTTCCTGTGCACCCTTCCTGTATTCACTATTCTATTATCTCTTCAGATTAACCAATTCCTCAATCAGTGTATCAGAAACCGTAATGATTCGGGAATTAGCCTGAAAACCTCTCTGTGTAACGATCATCTCTGTAAACTCTAAGGAGAGGTCAACATTCGACATTTCCAACACACCCTGTGTCATCGTTTCACCTACACTGTCAATAGACTGACCAACTCCATCAAACTCACCGGATGCATTAGTCTCCTTATATAAGCTGTTACCGATTGCCTCCAGACCTGCCGGATTGACAAAGTTTGCTATAGCGATCTGACCCAGCAGCTTGGTGATACCATTATCATAAACACCATAAATCATACCGGATGTTTCAATGGTCACATCGGTAAGCTTACCAACCTTACGTCCGCCGCCTTCACCCTCGGTAGAGCCCCTATGAATCTCATAGGTACATTCCTTAGTCTTAGAATACATTTTCAAATTAGAGAAATCAAATTCAACACCGGTTACCGGCTCACCATTGATTATACTCTGGAATACATTACCTTTATCACTAGTTCCTTTAGGTGTAATTTGCAAGGTAGCAGATGTAGAGCCTGCAGCGCCCACATACTGAAAAGTACCTGAGTCTTTGTTAAATTTGACGGTAACCATTGGGTTTACCGTTGCGGTTCCATCCGGAGCCGTTCCTGAAAATCCATAATCATAATCACCATTAATATCGTTATTATTGGCATCCTTAATGGAGACAATATTGACATCATATTCTCCCTCATTCCCATTCTCCCTGAATGTCATTTTAACCGTATATGCGTTACCAAGGTTATCATAAATAGATACCGTTCTTGGCACACCGTCGGCGGTTCCCAAATTTGGATCCGTTGAGGCAATACCACCGGATAAATATGCCTTTGATGTCATTTCTGGCTCTGCAGTCTGGTTCTCCTCAGCCTCCGGTCTCAACGCAGACACGGTATCCTTCCGAATCTGAGTCGGGTCATCCGGGTCTACCTGCCAGCCCATTACCAGCTCACCGTTACCGGTAACCAGATTACCTGCATCATCTGTATTAAAGGCACCTACCTTAGTGAAGTAATTCATCCCCTCTCTGCTGACAATGAAGAATGAATTACCGTTAATCATTAAATCATATGGATTGTTTGTGGACTGTGCAGAGCCTGCCTTATGGGACACGGTTATCGTTGCTGTTGTTGTACCCAAACCAATCTGCTTAGCATTGGTACCACCGCTTCCCTCTGTATTTGCTCCGGTTGCCCGTTGTGTTGTCTGATATAACACATCCTTGAATAATACCTGACTGGATTTGAAGCCTACGGTATTTACATTTGCAATATTATTACCAATTACATCCATTTTGGTCTGATGTGTCTTAAGTCCTGACACGCCAGAGTAAAGTGATCTCATCATAATTAATGACCTCCTATAATTTCCATTGATGTTCTCCCCTTCTGTCATTCAGGGGAAACTAGCCTCCAAAAGGTCCGGCTATACGATTACTGCTCCATCAATATTTGTAAACACATTACTATCATTTGTATCCTGATCCATTGCGGTTACAACTGTATTATTCTTGACATTAACAATAAACGCTATATTGTCCATCATAACAAGCGATTCTTTAATGCTCTTTTCCTTCGCCTGCAATACTCCTTTGTTCAAACGATTCATCTGTTCATCATTCAAATTAATATTCCGGCTGGCAAGCCGTTCATTTGCATGCTTGGAAAAAGTAAGACCTGACAGTTCTTTTACTCCTGTCTGTTCTAAAACCTCCCGAAATGAAAATCCCTGTTCATTCACCATTTCCTTTTGGCCGGTCTTTTTCTCGCTATTCAGATATGTATCCGCCATCTGGTCAATGGATATAAATGAACCCTGTAAACGTTCCATGTTATCGCCCCTCTTCCTTAAGGTTATTCTCCTTCAGCTCCGTCTGTTCCTTCGCCATTACCGCCATTTTCACCGTTACCTTCACCCTCACCTGTACCTTCACCATTACCAGCGGCATCCTGATTAGCATTGTTAATCAAATGCTCCAGATAATCAATGCTCACTACAGAATCCAGATACTGGGATGGATAATACTCCTCACCAATGTGAAGATAGGTTGTGCCATCCTTAAGTGTCACATAATCCACAAGACCGCTCACCTGCTTAACATTACCTGCTGAATCCGGTACATTCAAAATTACATACTGCCCGGTCAGGTTCAGGCTCTGACTGTTTGTCATAGATGTACTCAGATTCTGTAATTCCTCAACCACCGAGAACTGAGCCAGCTGAGCCATATATTCCGTGTTACTGGTGGGTTCCAATGGGTCCTGATACTGCATCTGAGTTACCAGCAGCTTCAAAAAAGCATCTTTGTCCAGCTGACTACCGTTTTTTTCGGTTTGCGGTGTTGTCGCTGTTGCTACCTTTGAAGTATCAATTCCTATTCCTGCCATTTCTCTTACCTCCTTTTTATTATACATAATTTGTATCGGATAAAAAGTCAAAACACTTTAGCCTCAGGCGCTATAGCTAACACTACTGCCCGCTGCCCGCATTTTTTCGACCTCTATCGCCTCTTCATCAACTGCATCATCCTCTAGTTCTGACAAATCTATTTTCTTTCGGTTTTTTGATGCTCTATTCTCTGCTGCGGAATCTTTTTCCGCATCGCCACGTTCAAATCCGGTAGTAGATACCATAACCTCGATAGCTTCAACCTTCAAATCCTGTTGCTGCATAGCTTCCTTCAAATTGGTAAGTCCGCCTTCAATCGCCTGCTTTGCAGCCTCATTCTCTGCAACGATTCTGGCCGTCATAACACCATCTTTCGATACCACATTAATCTGGATTCTTCCCAGATGTTCCGGATAAAGCTGCATTTCCATTGATGTCGTACTCTGGCTCATATGGACCTTTACCTGCTCCACTATCTGCTGAATCACCTCAACCTGACGTACCGGCTGTGCCTCTGTTTCCCCAAGTGTACTTGTCTGGTCAATGGCATCTTCAATCGCTTGTAGAATAGGATTTTGAAAAAGCTCCTGCTTCTTCGTTTCTGAACGTTCCACATTGCTGTTGCTATCCATATTCCGATGCTCGGATAATCCCTCTGACTCATGCTCTTTAGAAGCTGTTTGGTTCCCCTTGCTCTCAGAATGCCTTTCGTTTGTTACAATTACCTCCGGTTCTTCCGTTATTTCCTTGACGACCTGCTGTTCCTGAGGTTCTTCCTCCTCCACTTCCGGCACTTCTCCAACCGGTGCATTTGACCGAACATACGGAACCTCCTCAACTACTTCGGTTATCTCCGCTGGCTCCTGTACAATCGATAGTGCTTCAACCAGCAAATCCTCCATCTGCTGTTCTGGTAGAACTTGCGGCAACTCACTGTCTATCTGCTGTAGAAGACTATCTGCCTCAGCAACAAATGACTGCAAATCCTGATTCAGAACTTCGTCTACGATTAAATCCGAGACCTCCGCAGAATTCATCTGCAGGAAAAATTTTTTCAACCCTTCCTCAGACAATAAATCTTTCGGCTCCATATCAAATTCTTTCAGCTTATCTGTCAGTTCCTGTACAGGAAACTGAAACTGCTCTGTCACCGTCTGCAGCAAACTGCCAAGAATTTCTAAGACACTCTCCATTTCTTCGTCAGACAGCTCAGGAATCTGTATGACTGCTTCTTCAACCAGCTCTGTCTCACCAAAATCAGTCATCTGCTCTGCAGTCTCCACATCAGACACATTCGCATCATCCGGTACTGTTTCAGACATCCCGTTATCTACAGTCTGATTGTCAACAGCTTTATTGTCAACAGCTCTGTTATCAACATTCTCAGTCTGACCCTTGCCTTGTGCATTATATGCCTTAGAATCCTGATTTTGAGACTTCTGCACTTCAGCGTTCTGAGATTTTGAATCCTTCACATTAGTTCCGGCAATGGCATTGTTGTTCTGTGCCTTATCGAAATAGTCTGCAAAATTAGCTACATTATTCACATCTGGCTTAACAGCAGATATATCCATTCCCGCCCCTACCAGTAAAAGATTCGCCGCATTTACGCTTTCCTTTACCTGCATATTCTTCCTCCTTTCCTATAGTTAAGCGGCTAATAGGGCATCAGCTTCTTTGTAATATTAGCTGCGAAAGCCGGGTCCATCTGACCAATGACCTTCGCTCGGCTGTCAGCCTTCATCGCCCCAAGTATCGTTGCCACTGTATCCAGATTGTCACTCATTTTTTCCAATACAGCAGCCGCCTCTGCCGGTTTCATATTCTCATAGGTCTTAGCCAAATCCTTTAAATCTGCATTCGTAGAGCCTGACGAAACGACCTGTCGATATATTGCTTCCGCATTGGCTGGATTGATACTTTCATACCACTCTTTATATGTATCGGCATCCGGAGCATTTTCTCCATAGACTATTTCATTATAAAATTCTTCTTTTTGCCGCTGAAATTCACTCTGACTCTCCTCAAAAGCTTTCAAGCGCTCCACTTCACTGGCTAAATCCGCATTTTCTTCCTTAAGAGATTTATTGGATGAACTAAGGTCTGAGTTTTCCTTCTCAAGCTGACTAATCATTTCCTTCGCCTGAGACAGAGTGGCAATCTGGTTCTCGTCACCGGATTCCTCCGCCTCCTGAGCTAATTGTTTCTCTGACGGTTCGGGTAAAACCTTATTCACCACCGGTACATCCTTCAAAATCGGGCGCAGTACATTATTGCCAAATCCACCGATATCCAGCTTAATCAACGCAATGATAATAGCAAGCCATACCAGAATAATTAATATTACAAAAAAGACTGATAAAATTTTGCTTCCTAAACTTTCCCCATCATCTTCATTTCTATTTCTTTTTGCCATGGATTTTATACCTCCTCTGAACTGCCATTATATTGATAACTAACCAATTGGTCAATTTCTTTTATCTCTTCTGCGTTTAACTCCTGCTTAAACACCTCAAACTGATTCTCTTTAAGCTTTTCATGAATCTTTCTTTCTTTGACCGCTTCATTCATGAGCCGGATTGCCTCCTCAAGCTCCCGTTCAATCTGTTCAATTACCATTTGTTGGTTGATAATATAATCTCCCATCAAAAGAATTGCATTTTTGCACTGTTCAATCTCCAAAACCACAAGCTGCTCGGATACCAGCCCCATATATTCCTGCATATACTGCTGTCTGCGGCTTTCTAACCGTTCCAGTTCCTCCTCTGCTTCGTTCAATCGAGACCGCACTGTCATATAATTCTGCTTCGCCTGCTCCTCCAGCTTGTATTTAATATCCAGTATATTCTGCATTCGATAGAGAAATTTTGCCAATCTAAAAACCTCCCTTTTTCACAAAGCTCTGCCCTAGTCAAATATTCCAGTCATCATGGCAACCTCTTCATCAAACTGATATTTGGTCTCCACATCCTGCATCAGAAAATCATTCACCTGATGAATCTTGGAAATCGCAAAATCAATATCCGGATTAGAACCGGCTTTATATGCGCCTATATTAATCAAGTCCTCTGCTTCATTATAGGTTGCCAGTACGTTTTTGATCTTACCTGCAACCTGCTTGTGCTCATCCTGTGCAATTCCGCTCATACACCGGGAAATGCTCTGCAAAACATCAATAGCAGGATAATGATTTTTGTGTCCCAGTTTTCGGGAAAGAATAATATGACCATCCAAAATTCCCCTGGCCGTATCAGAAATCGGTTCGTTAAAATCATCACCATCCACCAAAACAGCATACAGCCCCGTAATAGACCCTTTCTCAGAATTACCTGCACGCTCTAACACCTTTGGCAGTTCAGAATACACAGACGGCGGATACCCTCTTGTCACAGGAGGCTCTCCAGACGCCAGTCCAATCTCCCGTTGTGCCATACAGAAACGGGTCATATTATCCATCATCAGCAAAACATCCTTACCCTGATCCCGAAAATATTCCGCAATCGCTGTTGCTGTTTTTGCTGCTTTATTTCGGATTAACGCCGGCTTATCCGAAGTGGCAATCACCACCACCGAACGTTTTAGACCTTCTTCCCCCAAATCCCGCTCAATAAATTCGCGAACCTCTCTTCCACGCTCTCCAATCAGGGCAATCACATTTACATCCGCCTTAGTGTTTCTTGCGAACATACCAAGCAGTGTAGACTTACCGACACCCGACCCGGCAAAGATACCTATACGCTGCCCCTTGCCGACCGTAATCATCCCATCTACAGCCTTTACACCCAACGGAAGCACCTCAGAAATAAGTTTACGCCGCAAAGCATCCGGTGGCGGTGCCTCAATGGGATAAGTTTCACTTAAGTTCAGCTCCTTCCCATCCATAGGCCTGCCCAGTCCGTCTAAAGACCGACCAAGCAGCTCCTCACCTACATGAACCTGCAGCGGTTCTTTTGTATTCTCTACAATGGCACCTAACCCGATACCCTCCACACTTTCAAAAGGCATCAGTAAAACACGGCTATCACGAAAGCCCACTACTTCCGCCATAACCTCCTGTGTACCGTCCTTAGATGTGATTTTGCACAAATCATTTAATTTACAGGTAGGACCCACTGATTCCACAGTAAGTCCTACTATTTTTGCCACTTTTCCTAACTCCTTAACATAAGAACCATTCGCCAGAGAAAAGTACTGCTCATAATTAATTTCCAAAGAAATCACCTATTCCTCTTCCTTAATCATCAGCTTTAAGGAGGTCAGCAGATTATCCAGCTGAACATCCAGACTGACATCTACAATGCCGTGGTCTGTCTCAATCAGGCACTGCATCGGTGCAAGCTTTGCATCCGCAAATATTTCTATCTTAATACTCGGGTTCAACGCCCCATATATTGCATCCTTTTGCTGTAAAAGCGCTTCATAATCCTCATCAGATACCTTAATCACAAACTGTTTACTGTTATCCAAATCCTGCATCGCACAATTAATCATATAAAGCAATACATCTCTTTGCTGCTCAATCACTACACCGGTAACCGATGGAATCAGACGACATAATATATCTACCATCTTACTCTCGGTGTCCTTTAAAAGAGCCTTTTCTTTATCTGCAAAATCCGATTCCAAATCCTGCATACGTTGCTCAAATTTATCTGTCTGTGCCTTAATCGCTTCCTCGGCAGCAGCCATCCCCTCATTGTAACCTGCTTGATATCCCTCTTCCTTAGCCTGTTGCTTAATCTGTTCCACGTCATCATAAGCAGCGGCACGCATCTGTTCCGCATCGTCGTGAGCCTGACTTACAATGGACTCCGCCTCACTTTTAGCAGACCGGATCACCTCGTCTGCAACCTTTTTCAGTTCTATAGACATCCCTGCAGCATCGGATAAATCAGAAGTGTCCATGGTCAACAAATCATCGCCAAAATCCACACCCTCTAATTCTGCATCTCGCAACATTGTCGCCGCCAATGCCTCCTCCATAGAAAGAGACGCTTCCTCCGCTGCATCATCAATCGCTTTTATAATTTTGCTTTCATTCGCATCAATGACAAGTGTGTTATCTTGAGAAAATGCAACAAAACCGGATTTAATCAAATTAGACAATAATCTCGTCACCTCCACCACGGGAAATAACAATCTCGCCAGTATCCTCTAATTTTCTTACAATATTTACAATCTTCTGCTGTGCATCCTCTACATCCTTTAACCTTATCGGTCCCATATATTCCATGTCCTCTTTGATCATAGCAGACAGACGAGAAGACAAGTTGCTGAAAATACAGTTCTGAACCTCCTCGTTGGCATTTTTGAGCGCAATAGCAAGCTCGCTGTTGTCCACCTCTCGGAGAACCGTCTGAATGGCACGATTGTCCAGCGTAAGGATATCCTCAAATACAAACATTTTACGACGAATTTCATCCGCAAGTTCTGGTTCTTCCACTTCAAGAGTTTCCATAATATGCTTCTCAGTACTACGGTCTACCGTATTCAAAATAGCCACAGTAGCATCTACACCACCCACAATGGTATAATCCTGATTGACCAGTGAAGACAATTTTCTCTCCAATACTTTTTCCACCTCTTTGATGACATCTGGACTGGTACGATCCATCAGCGCAATACGCTTTGCAACCTCAGCCTGCTTCTCTGGCGGAAGGGCACTCACCACTGCCGCAGCCTGACTAGAGGGCAAATATGCCAAAATCAAAGCAATCGTCTGCGGATGCTCCTCCTGTATAAAGTTAAGCAGCTGGGACGGCTCAGCCTTACGAACAAACTCAAAAGGTCTAACCTGCAAGGATGCCGTTAATCTTCCAATAACATCCTTTGCCTTATCCTCACCAAGAGACTTGTCAAGCAACTCCTTTGCATAGCCAATACCACCCTCGGAAATATATTGCTGGGCCAGACAAACCTCATAGAACTCCTCCAATACCTGTTCCTTCAAGTCAGGAGGAACTCCTCTGGTATTAGCAATTTCCAGCGTTAAAGATTCAATCTCATCCTCTTTTAAGTGTTTAAAAATATTTGATGACTTCTCAGGTCCCAAAGAAATTAATAATATTGCCGCTTTTTGCAATCCTGAAATATCATCTCCAGCATGCGCTGCCATACAATCGCCTCCATTTATATCAATGTGTTAATCCCAATCATCATTTAACCAATTTCGCAAAAGAAGGGCAACTTCTTGAGGATTCTCATCCACAAACCGTTCAATCTGCTGTCTGGTCGCCGATTTATCACTAAACTCAATATCCTCCAAAGTCTGGTTCTCCTTTGTCGTTGCAAGCAATGCCTCTACAGAAAGCTCCGGCTCTAACTCTGTCACCTCTACCGGCTTCATTCCCTTAAACACAACAAAGCAGAGCAGTAAAACAATCAACAAAGCAAGGAAGAATTGAAGATAATTTGCAGCTACATCAATGGCACTTGTCTCCCGCGGATAAAAAAGCGGAACCTCGTATGCCTGAATCTGTATATTTTCAGTACTGATACCTGTTGCCTTTTCCACCAATGCATAAGTCTCAGCATCCACCTCAACCGGGGTACGCTCATCATTTTCTTCCTGAAAAGCCTCAAAATTTGTACCTCTAAGCTGTCCGGCCTTTTTCATCTTAGCCTCATCATAGATAATATATTTACTAAGTACAAGTGCAATTGTAGAATTTGCAGTATTAACTGTCCCTACAGACTGCTCTGTCACCGTTCGAGTCACGCTGTCATGATAGGTCTGCTTTACCACATTTGCATTACTATTCGCATTAGTACCATTTAAAATCTCATAGTCATTGACCGTTGCATCATTGGAATCCGTTCCCGGTATTCCAACTGTACCGTCATTATTTTCCGCCGAATATGTATACTGTTCCACCAGAGGACCTGTATCCTCTTCCTCGTCGTCAGTATAATGATGCTCATCCTCTACAGTTGTCTTATTCAAATCCACATCCAGATTTGCCTTTACCTCTGCATCGTTATAAATTCCTGAATTGACAAACAGACTTCTAACCTGATTCTGTACATTTTCCGTTACCTGCTGCTTAATTTTCATTGTTTGGGCAGCTGAACCAGATGCCGTGGAGCTGTCATTATCCCCTCCAAACAGAAGTTTTCCCGACTGATCCACAATACGAATAGAGTTGGTTGTCTTGTTGCCTAATGATGTTGCCACCACATTGGCAATACCTTCTACTCGCTCCTCCTCCAGCTCCTCTGTAGTGATCAACAGAACACTGGCAGTCGCCTCCTTATTCTCAGACAACAGCGAATTGGTTGAATCCGGAATATCAATCTGCACATTCGCCTGTTTAACTCCCTGAATCAATTCCAATTCCTTTACAATTTCATTCTGTGTATAAATCTTATTTTTCAGCTGTCTCTCACTGTCCGTTGTAGACATACTGTTATCAAACAGCCAATCACGGTCTGTATCCTTATTCGTAGCAATATTATTCTCACCCAAAACAAGCCTTGCACTGGATTCATCCTTTTCATCAATAGTAATGGTCAATCCGTTACTTGATACAGAATAGGACGTAATTCCCGCCTCATCCAATACTGATTTTGCCGAAGCCGCATCTGTGGTATTATCAAAGGTAACCAATTCTACATATTGCGAACGGTTCAACAACCAGATAAGCGCTACCAATGTCAATATCACTCCTGCAGATATTGATACAATTAATGTTTTCTGTTTACTTGTAAACCGATTCCAAAACTCAACAAGCCGAGTCTGAATGTCTTTTAATCTGTCTAACATAGTACTCCCTGCCGGATGTTATCATCCGTTTTTATTCATATATACAACCGCCAAACATTTTGCCATATTCTGCCAATACATTTGCCGGTAATGTATTTATTCCTATAACTGCATGTTCATAAGTTCCTTATATGCCTCTAACGCCTTATTTGTTACACTAACCGTATACTGCAAGGAAATATTTGCCTTTTGCTGTGCAACCGCAAGGTCGTGTGTGCTGGTAGCATACCCCAAAGCAAAATTCATTTCTGAGGTCTCTGCCGCATTCTGCAAATCGTCAGCTTCCTTATACATACTGATTGCCGAATTAAGTAAATTATCAAAAGCAGATTTGCTATCAGTTGTAACCTTTGCTGCATTCCTGTTATACAACATCGCATCGTTTTGTACGATATCATGAATCGAAGAAATTCCCATTTTTTATCACCTGTCCATTTCCGTTAATCAAATAATTCTAAGCCCTTCATCGCCATTGACTTTGCCGCATTAAATGCCGTTGCATTTGCTTCATAGGATCGGCTGGCGTCAATCATATTGGTCATCTCCGTCACCGTGTTGACATTAGGCAATGTTACATATCCATTCTCGTCTGCATCTGGATGCATCGGGTCATAAACCATAGCTCCTTCCGTTGTATCCTCAACAATCGCTGCAATCTTAACGCCCTTTGCATCGTAAGTCTCCAGCTTATTACTCAAAATATGATCAAAAGAAGAATTAGAATTCTCCCTAAACACAACAGTCTGTCTTCTGTAAACCCTGCCATATTCATCTCTTGTCGTATTTACATTGGCAAGATTCTGAGAAATAATATCCAATCTGGTTCTCTGCGCTGTCATTCCCGAAGCTGCAACATCCATCGCATTAAAAATACCACTAGCCATCTTTCATCCTCCTATCACTTTGATAATACCATTTTATATCTTGCAAATTCCTGTCCAATCTGATCTAATAATGCATTATATCGTATCTGATTTTCTGCTAATGCTGCATTCTCCGTATCAATATCTACATTATTACCATCCAGCCTGTACGACAATGTCGAGGAATCCGTATAGATAAGTCCTCCAAAATCGGACAAGTGAGTATTAACCCCTGCCACTCTCTCATCCAGTGATTCATTGCCCATTAGTGCCATTTCCAAATAACTCTGAAAAGATACATCCTTGCGCTTATAATTCGGTGTACCTACGTTGGCAATGTTGTTGGAAATGATTTCATTTCTGGAATTTGCCGCATCTGCAGCTTTGTCCAATACGTTGATATAATTGTAAATATTGGTATTGATCATACCCATACCTCCCATCTTTCTGAATCTAATGTATTAATTTGTATAAAATATTTGTTAACAGCAAGAACAGCAAAGGAATTCAAATAGAAATCACAAATCCGTTTGCCATTCTAAATCCTATACTCTATGCAGTTTATCTAACTCTTCAAATATCAGGTCATTTAAAACCTTGATATATGTTCCCTTCATTCCTGCCGACTTTGTCTCAATAACCCCTGCACTCTCAAACTTCCGAAGTGCATTGACAATGACAGAACGAGTAATACCTACCCTGTCAGCAATTTTGGAGGCTACCAGAATGCCTTCCATTCCATTCAACTCATCAAACACATTGACGATTGCCTCCTGCTCTGAATTGGATAATGTGCCGATTGCAGAACGAACGATAGCCAGCTTTCTGTTCTCCTCCTCTGATTCCTCATTGACACTACGCATCATCTCTAATCCCACAACGGTAGTCCCATATTCGCTGACAATGATATCATCAATCGTATATTGTTCATTCTCTTTATACATAAAGACGGTTCCTAACCGCTCACCGGCAATATCAATCGGAGAAATAATCGCCTGATAGTGTTCCAAATTATCAAATTCAAATCCCAATGTTGCCAGATTCACATTCTCCTTTGTGGACAGCACACCCAGTAGCCTTTCATTCAGCATCCTGTCAATAAAGCCACCCACATCCGGAACAATCAACTCTGTTATTTCACTGATATCCGAACGGTTTCTCAGCCCCAGAACCTTTCCTTTTCTGCTGATCACCATGATATCAGATTCTAAAATTTCACTTAAAACTTTGCAAATATCATTAAAGACAACCTTATGAGAACTGCTATTATGTAAAAGCTGGTTGATTTTTCTCGTTTTATCTAATAACTGTACACTCATAGGCTCCCTCCAATCGCATATATTGATTCTAACACAATTTTGAAACAATAACAACAATTTTATGAAAAGGAGGGAGCAAAAATGCATTCCTTATTTTTCCATAGGCTTTTCACACACATATCCACAGCCCTCATTACTGCACACAAGCTTGTTTCCCTTTTCCAACATAATATGGTCACATTTTGCGCATTTTACGGTTGACGGCTTCTGCCAGGACATAAAATTACATTCCGGATTATCAATACATCCGTAATATCTCCTGCCTTTTTTTGTCTTCTTTAACACAATATCCTTACCACAATTTGGACAAGGGACACCTGTTTTTTCATAATACGGCATAGTAAAGCGACACTCTGGAAATCCCGGACAGGCCAAAAATTTACCATGTGGACCATATTTCACCACTAAATTCCGTCCACACTCCTGACAGATTTCCTCTGTCACCTCATCTTCAATCTTAATATTCTCCAGCTCTTTATTAGCTGCCTGCACCGCCGCATCCAAATCCGGGTAGAAATTCTCTACCACTGTTTTCCACGGTATTGTTCCCTCTTCAATTTTATCTAAAAGCGACTCCATATTTGCCGTAAATTCCGTATCCACAATAACCGGAAATCCCTTTATCATAATCTGATTCACTGCTTCACCAAGCTCTGTTACATACAGATTGCGGTTTTCCTTCACGATATATCTTCTCGCTAAAATAGTAGATATAGTCGGTGCATAGGTGCTCGGTCTTCCTATTCCCAGTTCCTCCAGCTGTTTCACCAATGAGCCCTCAGTGAAGTGAGCCGGGGGCTGGGTAAAATGCTGTTTATCCACAAACCGATCCACTACAAGCTTTGTCTCTTTATCAATCTCCTTAAACAAATTCTTCTGCTCATCATTCTCATCCTCTATCGCATATACTGCCATAAATCCTTCAAAGAGCAGCTTCGTAGACACCGCACCAAACTCATATCCCTTTGCTTCCAGCTTCAGGGAAGTACTCTCGTACCGGGCAGACTCCATACAGCTTGCCAAAAAACGATTATAAATTAATTGATAAAGACGGAATTGGTCTCTGGACAACTGATCCTTAACCTGTACCGGAGAAAGTGTTACATCTGTCGGGCGTACTGCCTCATGAGCATCCTGTATTTTCTTACCGGTACCACCCTTGGGATTACCTGCTCCCACATACTCTTTTCCATACTTATCTGCAATATAATCCACCGCTGCGCTGTGTGCCTCTTCCGAAATACGAACAGAGTCGGTTCTCAAATAAGTGATCAGTCCCACACTGCCTCTTCCCTTTATATTGACACCTTCATAAAGCTGCTGAGCAATCCTCATTGTCTTACCCGTAGCAAAATTCAGCTTCTTTGATGCCTCCTGCTGCAGAGTAGATGTGGTAAAAGGTAATGGCGCCTTTTTGGTCCGGGGAGATTTTTTCAAATCTTTAACCGTCAGACCTGCGCCCGACAAATCCTCCAAAATCTGGTTCATCTGTTCCCTGGAATTAATCTCGGCCTTACCTTTAGGCGTTCTCTGAAGCTTTGCCAAAAAGGACTTCTTACTTCCCTCAGCAGTAACCTCCGCCTCCAATGTCCAATATTCCTCCGGAATAAAATTATTGATTTCCTCTTCCCTGTCACAAATCAACCGAAGTGCTACAGACTGTACCCGTCCCGCACTTAATCCACGTTTAATCTTAATCCACAAAAGAGGACTGATTTCATAGCCCACCAAACGGTCTAATGCCCGTCTTGCCTGCTGTGCATCTACCAAGTTCATATCAATATCTCTGGCATTTTTCAGAGAATTTTTCACAGCATTCTTGGTAATTTCATTAAATGCAATACGCTTAAATTTTTTATCTTCTAATTTGAGTGCTTTAGATAAATGCCACGAAATGGCTTCCCCTTCCCGGTCCGGGTCAGTTGCAAGATAGACTTTATCTGCCTTTTTCACTTCCTTGCGAAGCGATGCCAGCAAATCACCCTTTCCTCGAATGGTAATATACTTTGGTTCAAAACCATGCTCTACATCAATACCCATCTGAGATTTAGGTAAATCCCGAACATGTCCGTTAGATGCTACAACTTCATAGCTGTTTCCCAGAAATTTTTTGATTGTTTTGGCTTTCGCCGGTGACTCCACAATTACAAGGTTCTTTGCCATGATTGGCCCCTCCAGTTATATTAATATCAAGCTGCAATATGATATACACTACGCTGTCTGTTCACATATGCTGCACATCATACAGTACCTCTGTCATATCCTGACTGCATAATAATTTCTTGCAGTTTCTTCAATAACATTCAAAATCACCAGATGATTCAGTGCCATACACACCTCCTGCGGTGCAATTCCTGCATCCCGAATAATATCATCCACGTATTTTGCTTCATCAACCCGTAAGCAACTATACACCATTTTTTCATTGGGTGCAAGAGCGTTTTTTGCAAAATTTTCTTCTATGCTATATTCAAGCCTCCTGCAATCTGACTTATTCTCTACCTGAAGAATCTCTAAAACATCCTCCACTCCTGTGACTATATGTGCTCCCATTCTTACTAAATTATTACATCCCAGACTTTTGGAATCAGTGATTCGTCCGGGTATTGCCAAAATTTCCTTTCCCTGCTCCAGCCCTTGGTCCACAGTGATAAAGGTTCCACTTTTTTCCATTGCCTCCACCACCAAAACTCCATCTGCCAGACCTGCAATCAGACGATTTCTCTCCGGAAACAATCCCGCTGACGGCTTAATACCGATGTTATTTTCTGATAGTATTCCTCCTTTTTCTTCCATTTGCAGAAACATCCGATAATTCTCTCTTGGATATACAACATCAATGCCACAGCCCAGTACGCCCATAGTATATCCCTCTGCCTCCAATGCACCGCAATGTGCCATTCCGTCAATCCCTCTGGCCAGTCCGCTGATTATTGAAACTCCACACCGTGCCAGCTCCCGTCCGAAAAAACGTGCCATTTCACTCCCGTATCGCGTACACTGCCTTGTTCCAATAATCGCAACCGCCTTTTGTCTCTCCGAAGGAAGCTTTCCCTTTACATACAATCCCACAGGTGCATCAGGAATATTACGCAGACGTTCCGGATATTCCTTTGATTCAGGATGAATAAAAGAGATACCCTTCTCTCCCAGTCTCTGATAGCTGCTTAAAATCTGCTTTTTATCCTTAGAAATGCTGAAGCCTTCCCTTTGCGGTATTCTGTTCAGAAACTTTATTATCTCCCGTTCCTCTGCATGATATAATTTTTCTGGAGAACCAAATATATCCAGCATCTTATGACATGTTATGCGCCCAATCCCCGGAATATTATTAAACCAATACCAATAATAATCTTCTTTGTTCATTGCACTCCTCCCCCCTGATAAAATTCAGGCATACGATAGGAAAGTGCTTCTAATATATGGCTGCATTTCACTGCTTCTGAAGCCTCCATATCCGCAATGGTACGGGCAACCTTTAAAAGCTTTGATGCACCTCTTGCCGAAAGGTTATACTGTTCAAAAACCTCTCTCCTTAACTGATCCTCCTCTTTTCCCAACTGACAAAATCCGTCCAAAAGATTGACCGGGATTTGTGAATTAAATCGAATGCCATAGGGCTCCAGCCTTCTCTGCTGTATTGCCTGTGTTGCCGTAACACGTTTCTTAATCGTTTCTGAGCTCTCTGTCTTTTCCTGTCCATATAATTCCTCATAATTCATTTTTTTAACCGAAATATTCATATCTATTCTGTCTAACATCGGTTCTGATACCTTTTTCAGGTAACGGTCAACTTGAGGTCTGGTGCAGTGGCACCTTTTGAGGTCCGGATAATACCCACAGGGACATGGATTCATCGCAGCCACCAGCATAAATTCACAGGGAAAGGTATAACTGCCCTGAAGTCGTGATATCGTAATCTTTCCATCTTCTAGAGGCTGCCTCATCATCTCAATGATATTTTTCTGAAATTCCAAAAATTCATCGAGAAACAATACACCATGATGTGCCAGACTAATTTCTCCCGGTTTGGGTATCTTACCCCCACCAATCAGTGCATGTCCGGTAATGGAATGATGTGGTGTGCGGAAGGGTCTGCGTCTAATTAAACCTTCCTCCGAATCCAACAGACCATTCACACTATATATCTTTGTTAGTCCGATACTCTCCTGATAGGAAAGTTCGGGCATAATTGTGGGAATCCGTTTGGCTGCCATGGATTTGCCTGCCCCTGGTGGTCCTAAATAGAGAATATTGTGCATACCTGACACGGCAATTTCCGTTGCTCTCTTCATTGCCTTCTGCCCTTTTATATCGGCAAAATCCACAGAAAATGAGTCTGCATGATTTGCCTCTGGCTGACGGACTTCCTCTGGAGCAAGCTGCACTCCTCCCGTCAGGTGTTCCACCACCTGTTTAAGATTCTTCACCCCAAGAATATCCACTCCTGGTACAAAGGAAGCTTCTCTTCTATTATCATAAGGAAGAATAATCGTATTTACCCCCATCTTCTGTGCGTAATCAACAATAGGGAGAATCCCTCTAACTGCCCGCACATCACCATTTAAGGACAACTCACCAATCATCAAAATCCCCTCTAATGACTGCACAGGGATATAGCCATATGCCGACAGCAGCGCAATGCTGATGGGTAAATCATAGACAGAACCTTCCTTACGGACATCTGCTGGTGAAAGATTAATGGTAATTCGTTTTGGTGGAATCTGGTAACCCGAGTTTTTCAGAGCTGTCCGCACCCGGTCACTCGCCTCACGTACTTCAGATGCTAAGAAGCCTACCATATTAAATACTGGCAGCCCCTCGCTTACATCGGCCTCTACCGTGATGAGTCTGCCTTCGACCCCATGTAAAGTACCGCTAAGAATTTTGCTATACATAAAATGGAACTCCTCTTCCATTTTTAAATACGAACAAACATATTGTATCAAATCAGATACAAAAAAGCAAGCCTTTTACTAAAAAAGCTTGCTTTTTCGTATGTCATGATAAATTTGATTGCTAACAGCTCTAAAAATCACTAATTCAACAATTTTTTCAACTCATCCATAAAGATATTGACATCCTTAAATTCGCGATATACAGAAGCAAAGCGCACATAAGCTACCTGATCAAGTGTCTTTAACTCTTCCATGACAAGCTCGCCAATTATGGAACTGTCAACCTCCTTTTGTTCTAAATTAAATATTTTAGTCTCTACCCGGTCAATGCACTTTTCAATATCATCTACAGAAATCGGACGCTTATGACAAGATTTGATAATCCCAGCCTCCACCTTTGAGCGGTCATAGGTCTCCCGAATTTTATCTTTTTTAATGATAATAAGCGGAATGGTCTCTATCTTTTCATAAGTGGTAAACCGTTTCCCGCAGTCATCGCATTCCCTTCTCCTGCGAATGGAGCTGTTATCGTCCGCTGGTCTCGAATCAATTACTCTCGTGTTATCCTCTCCACAAAATGGACATTTCATATCTGTATCCTCCTATGTATTTCTATAACTGATTTTGTCACTTTTCATCAGTTGCTCTGTGCATCACATATATAACATTCTCGTGTATCCTGTACCGCCTATTCTTCCTTCATTATCACGTTATCCAGACACACATCCACCAATATAATATCCGGTCCGATCCGGACCACATCACAAAACTTTATGTAATATCGCTCACATCTTCCAAAACATGAGAAAAAGCGCACCGGAACCGGTACAATCAGACCACAAATCTGACCGCTGCAGGGATCAAACTCCATGTCAGCTACACAGCCGATCCTCTTACAATCCTTGCAGTTAATCACTTCCTTCTGCCTTAAGTCCAAAAACGTCATCACGGCACCAAATCAATCTTATTATAACAATATATGCCGTTTTTCCGTTAAAAGACACGAAAATTGAACTTTACATAATCTCTTTACCTTTCGATTATACAATATCTGTCAAAAAAAAGCTACTAAAATTATGAACATTTTGCAAAAAACTTTTAACTTCCACCTCTGATATGCTATAATGTCACCAACGTTATATACAAATAAGGAGACTTTTTATGTCAAACACAGATAACAAGCCAAAAGAACCCCAAAAAACAGTTGCCAGTGAGAATACCTCAACTACGGAGCAGCACAAATCAGAAAATAGCACCACCGGTGAAAACAAAAAAACGAATGAGGAAAAAAAACTGGATTTATATGCTGAGGATTCTCTTGCGCTAGCCGGTCTGTCTTTTAAGGAAAAAACTGCTTATAAACGCAGCTTATACAAAAAACGCATTGCTGACATGGATACCAAAGATAAAATCAGTTACACATTTGTATACTATAAATGGCATTTTTTATTCTTTGTCTTTCTGCTCGTCATCGCAGGCTGGTGTATACGAACCGCCTACCGCACTACCCTTCCAACAGTACTGAGTGTCGCCATTTTAAACGACCCTTATAACCACACTGCCGCTGACTATATTCCGGAAGCATTCCGGCAATATCATCAGCTTGACAAAAAGAACTTTTTTAAGGTATATACTGACCTTTTTGTTTCCTCCACAGAAGATAAAGAACAACTCGGTACTACAATGACCGACTACCAGAAAATTGGTTATTACAATATGTACGATATGCTGGACGCAATCATCGGCGATGAGGAAGCGCTGACTCTCTATGCTACCTCCGATGATACTACCGGTATTGATTTAAGTATGGACGAAGCCCTATATAAAAAAATCAAAGATCATGTTATCACTATGTCCGACCCTACCGGCATAAAAAATGACGGCAAGCCATATGCTGCCGCCATTGATATCAGTGATACTGAATTCGTAAAAAATTGTGGGATTTCCTATGACAAGGTATATCTGATGATTCCCAGCACCAAATACACGGATAATCAAGGAACCATCGATTTAATCAAGCTTATTTTCTCCCTGTAAAATAAGCTTTAACCGGCTGGTTCCGATTGCCGGTCTGCTCACTCCGAAATTATCAGCTATTGTTGCCCCAATATCTGCAAAGGTATCCAAGGTACCCAGATTAATCCCGCTCTTCATCTTTCGGTGATACATCAATACCGGAATATACTCTCTCGTGTGGTCACTTCCTCGAAAGGTGGGGTCACATCCATGGTCTGCATTGATAATTAGTAAATCATCATCCTGCATCCTTGCAAGTATTTTACCGAGCTCCTCATCGAAGGTCTCCAGTCCCTGAGCATACCCCTCTACATCTCTCCGATGTCCCCATGTCGAATCAAACTCCACCAAATTGGTAAAAATCAGCCCCTCTCGCTGGGTTTCCATAAAATCTGCGGTCTTTTCCATTCCATCCACGTTACTTTTGGTGTGCAGTGCATCTCCAATGCCAACTCCGCCAAAAATATCCTCAATCTTGCCTACAGCCGTGACACGATATCCAGACTCCTTCAAATAAACCAGAAGATTATTTTCATCTGGTTTTAACGAAAAATCTCTGCGGTTTGGTGTACGGACAAATTTATTCCCCTCTGTAATAAAAGGTCTGGCAATCACTCTCGCCACCGCATGTTCTCCCTGCAAAAGCTCCCGCGCTTCCTGACAGATTCCATATAACTCATTCAGTGCAATCACACTCTCATGAGCAGCAATTTGAAATACCGAATCAGCAGAGGTATAGACAATAGGATATCCTGTCTTTACATGGTCACCGCCAAGCTCATTGATAATCTGCGTACCGCTGGCCACAATATTGCCAAGGTATCCTTTGCAGCCTGTCCGTTTCACGAACTCCTCCATAAGCTCTGCTGGAAAGCCCATTGGATATGTAGGAAATGCCTGCTTCG
This sequence comes from uncultured Clostridium sp., assembly GCA_947178475.1. Taxonomy (GTDB): domain Bacteria; phylum Bacillota; class Clostridia; order Lachnospirales; family Lachnospiraceae; genus CAG-590. The sequence goes on from CAMWYM010000004.1 coordinate 36,361, forward strand.
TTTCAATCCCTACCATCTCCCAATGTCCGATGGTGGTATCCTTTCCGTTAGACAGCTCCTTTGCCTTGCCATAGGCACCAACAGGCACTGTGTCTGTCTTTGGCAGTGTAGTTCCGTCAATGGAAAACAATCCCAGTTGTTGTAAATGCGGTACATTCAAATGTCCCCGTTTTCGGAATATATTGCCAAGAGTGTCTGCACCTGCATCGCCAAAGGCTTGTGCGTCTGGTGCTTCTCCAATACCCACACTGTCCAGTACAATCCAAATTACTCGTTTAAACATCCATACACCTCCGCTTCCGTCCATAGCCTGACAGAACCGTTAATCATCCTTCAATCTTAATGAACTATGCCCCGACTGATTATCAGTTTCTGGCTTATAATCATCCGCAACACCCATTCCAAGTCCATCGGCAGCAGAATGAACCTCACTGCCTAAATCCATATCCCCAAAAGCACTTCTCGTTTCTGGCTGATATGTATCGGCATCATTTCTGACTACAGATTCCTGCCTGTCTGATGGACCGTTGGCAAACACAACTTGATTTTTTCTCCTCTCAGATATAACAGGAATCACAACTATGGCAATTCCGATAAAAAGACATACGACACCAACCATAAGCTCCCAGCCCCAACCGTCATAATTATCACATTTAATATAATACTCCAGAATCAGGCTGTTAATTTCACTGTCGGTAAATCCGATATCCCGCATATAATCCTGCAGATACCCCTTCGTCTCACCACTCATTTTCATGACTCTTCCCTTAAAGTGAACCGGTGTCGGCGATGTATCGGTCTCCCCCATCATATAGGCATATGTTGCGTCAGCCTGAGCATTTAATTCTGACTCCTGAGAACTATTTAAATTCAACAGCCCCATATACTGTTTCTCGCCTACAGCAATCATATAATTATACTTTGAGTCTCCGGTCTTTATCCCGTTTCTCGTTGTATAATTCTCCTCAAAGGCTCCCAGATTAGCATAGAGATCCCCTTCCACCAGTATGCCCTTTTCAAAATCTGCCTCCGTCATGGCATTAAAATCTTCCGGGGTCTTCCTGCTATAAATAAAATCCCTGGCGCCCATAAAGCTAAGAACGGCACCTATACCAATCAAGGCAAATATCAACCTTCCCAATACATTATTTCCCATTTGTTATTCCCCTCCTGAATTTTCTTTCGTTTATAAAAGCTCTGCCATTTCCAGCAGCAATTTTTCCGATTTCTCCCAGCCGAGGCACGGATCCGTAATGGATTTACCATAACAGCCTGCCCCGATTGCCTGATTGCCGTCCTCAATATAAGATTCCACCATGACTCCCTTCACCAGCTTTGCCACATCGGTACTGTGCCGCATACTGTGAAGGATCTCTTTCACTATACGTGGCTGCTCATCCCATTTCTTACCGGAATTATTGTGATTCGCATCCACGATAACTGCAGGATTCTTAAGCTTTGGAAACTTCTCATAGGCCTCATGCAGCAAAATCAAATCCTCATAATGATAATTCGGCATCGAAACACCGTGACGGTTCAGAGAACCTCTAAGAATACAGTGGGTAAGTGGATTCCCATCTGATTTAACCTCCCAGCCGGCTGTCATAAAGGTGTGTCCTGACTGACCTGCAATACAGGAATTCATCATGACAGAATAATCACCAGAGGTAGGATTTTTCATTCCCACAGGAACATCAATTCCCGAAGCAGTCAACCGATGGGACTGATTTTCAACAGACCTGGCACCTACTGCCACATAAGACAAAATATCGGACAGATATGGCCAATTATCCGAATAAAGCATCTCATCCGCCGCGGTCAGACCTGTTTTTGCAATGGAATCAATATGCATCTTGCGGATTGCCTTTAACCCCTCCAAAAAATTTGGCTTTTCCTCAGGATTAGGCTGATGCAGCATTCCCTTATAGCCGGAGCCATTAGTCCTCGGCTTATTCGTATAAATACGCGGAATAATAATAATCTTATCCTTTATCTTCTCCTGTACCTTGGCCAAACGGCTGATATAATCTAAAACGGCCTCTTCATTATCCGCAGAGCACGGACCGATAATCGCAATAAACTTATCAGACTCACCGGTAAATACCTTTGCAATCTCCGCATCTCTTTCGGCCTTCACTTTTTTTAATTCATCCCCCATCGGAAACAGCTCTTTTATTTCCTCTGCTGATGGGACCTGTTCAATGTAATGTAAACCCATTTCTATAATCTCCTTTTCTATTGTAAATTATTATTTTCTTGTCTTTGCCGCAACAGCTGCAAGGCTGCTGCCCTACATGCACCACGTTTGACAGTTTAGCACGTTGAAGTGAAAAAATCAACCGTCTGCCAAGGAATAGCCTCCAAAAAACTTAAGTAAAATTCTTTTCAAAATATACTCATATGTAATTTTAGTACGTTTTTCCATAGAATACAATGGAACAATTTTGTAAACCTCATCGTTAATCGTGATAGTCACCTCTCCTATTGTCTGTCCCTGCTCCACCGGAGCAGACAATGCCACCGGCAGCTTTACATTAAAATTCACTTTTTCATCCTCCCGTAAAAGCAATGCAACAGCTTCCTGATTATAGGGAGTTATACTGCCACCCTCAATACTGTCAGCCACCGGAATCTGTTGAAAGGTAATTCCGGTCGGAAGAATTTCCTTTAAATTGTACTGTGATATGCCGTAATTCATCAAGCCTGCCGTATCCTTCCACTTATAGGTCTTATGGGGCGGCCACCCACAGGCAAGCACAACACTGACAAGACGCTTTCCCTCCCGGTCAACAGCTCCCACAAAACAGTAGCCGGCATTCCCTGTAAATCCAGTCTTTATTCCGATTGCTCCCTCATAGGAGGTCAAAAAGCGGTCCTTGTTATTAACAGTAAATGCTCTGCCGGTAGTCTGTTCATGAAAGCTATAGGATGGAGTCTGCACAATCTGTAAAAAGGTTTCATTTTGAATGGCATAACTGGAAATCAGGGCTAAATCATAAGCAGTGGTATAATGATTTTCTGCGTCCAAGCCGTTAGGCGTAACAAAGTTCGTGTTATATGCCCCTAATTCCTGTGCCTTTTCATTCATCATAGCAGCGAAGCCCTCCACACTCCCCCCTACATGCTCAGCAATTGCCACAGCAGTATCATTATGGGATTCCAGCATCAATGAATACACCAAGTCTCCCAACCGGTATTGTTCATCTTTTCGTATATTAAGCTGGACATCCGGCATGGAGGCGGCATAGGCGGAGACCGTCACAATATCATCAAGATTTGCATTTTCAAGAGTAACCAGAAGGGTCATGATTTTTGTCGTGCTGGCCATAGGAGCCTGTTCATAGCCTGATTTTTCAAATAACACCCTTCTGTTTGTAGCATCCATCAGCAGTGCATACTTGGCATTCAGATTGGGAAGGACTGCCGTATCCGTTACCGTGTTTACCAATTCCTGCCCTTCTTTTTCGTCTGGTATCAGGACACCATCACTTAACGATAGCTGATAGGTGTACATTTCATTGGTATCTCTTTGGCTGACACGAATTTCCCCCTGATGAATAATCACGCATGATAATGCAAGAAAAAGCGCAAAGCTCCAAATAAAAAAAGAATCCTGTGTTGACTCATCCGTTCTGATAAATTGAAAAAAAGACATATTTTCACACTAGCACCTATTTGATACAAGTATATGAAACTGCCATTTTCTTTATCACATATTTTTTAATCCTTTACCGGTGCAAAGGACAGCTGTGCTTCCTCCATGGCCTGCTGCTTAAAGTCTTCAATCTTATCCGGTGTGATAATCGGCAGCTCATCGGTAGACTGTACACCAAAGCTTCTCAAAAAGTCATCGGTAGTCCCAAAAAGGATAGGTCGCCCTGCTGCTTCCAAACGTCCGACCTCCTGAATCAGATTATATTCCACTAATTTATTCACTGCATGTACACAGGAAACACCTCGTATCGCTTCAATCTCCTGTCTGGTAATAGGCTGCTTGTATGCTACAATGGAGAGTGTTTCCAACAGCACATCGGTCAGTATATGCTTCTTCGGAATATTGATTACTTTTACCAGGGTGTCATAATAGTCTGCCTTGGTACACATTTGAAATGCATCCTCCAGCTCAACAATCCTGACTCCGCGATTCACACCATCATATTTATCCATCATATTATGTATAATTTTTACCACTGTATCCACGTCTAATTCCAGTGCCTGGGCAATCCTCTCTCTTCCGACTGCCTCTCCCACCGAAAACAGTATCGCCTCGATTTTTCCTTCTATTACATTAATATCCTGTTCCATATTTACTCCTGTCATTTGTAACCAATTTTGCTCTGCAAAATTGATTGCCTGCTTGCCCGCCATCACGGAGTGATTCTTAATGCGGGCAATTCCCGTCTCATAAATTTTCATAATCTACTTTACACTATCTTTTCACCTGTAATATCTTCCTCTGTTGCCGCCGCCTCATCCCCAGTCTCAAGCTCATCCAGCGAATCAATCATTATCTCACCAAAGGTCTCCTCCTGACGGATAGCAATCGCACCAACCTTCATCAATTCCAAAATGGACATAAACGTGATAATAATATTCATTCTGGTAGGCTGGGTTTCCAACAATGTACGGAAATTAATTCCCCTCAGTCCCCGCAGCTCCTCTCGTACCTGAACCATACGATCCTCGATACTGATTTCCTCTTTTTCAATCGTTCCAAACTTCGAACGTATTGGATCGATTTTATCCACCTGCCTGCGCATAATAGACTTAAAGATATCATTAAGCATGGCAAGCGTCATACCATCCACCAGCTCTGCCGGGTCTATCTCCTCCTTGTAGGCTGTCACCTGCTGGGGAATGGTCGGTTTTTTGTAAAAATTTCGAGAGGCATCTAATTCCATATCCTTTAATTCCAGCGCTGCATACTTATACATTTTGTATTCTAACAGACGTCTGACCAGCTCCTCCCTCGGATCTTCCTCCTCCTCTTCCTTTTCCTCTCTCGGAAGAAGCATCTTAGATTTAATCTGAATAAGCGTTGCCGCCATCACCAAAAATTCGCTCATGACGTCCATATTACGTTCCTGCATCTGACCCACATAGTCCAAATACTGCTCTGTAATAATCACAATGGGAATATCATAAATGTCTACCTTATTCTTTTCAATTAAATGCAGCAACAAGTCAAGAGGTCCCTCAAACACCTGCAGTTTATATTCAATGTTCATAAATACGACTATCCTTATCCGTAAATTCCTTCTTTAGTCCCTGAAATATAAATCTCTTGTATATACCTTATCCAACACATCCTCAAGCTCTTCACTATATCGGTTTGCCACGATCACATCACTTATTTTCTTAAATTCATCCATTGAACGAATCACTCTGCTGTTAAAGAATGACTCCTCGGCAAGCGTCGGCTCAAAAATAACCACCTCAACACCCTTCGCCTTAATGCGCTTCATTACGCCCTGAATAGAGGACTGCCTGAAATTATCCGAATTTGCCTTCATCGTAAGCCGATAGATTCCCACAACCACATTTTTCTTCTGTGGAAAGCCTGCCCTTCCAAGTATCTGCTCCGCTATAAAGTCTTTTCTTGTACTGTTTGCATCTACAATAGCCCCAATTATATTATTGGGTACATTCTCATAATTGGCAAGGAGCTGTTTTGTATCCTTAGGCAGACAATACCCTCCATACCCAAAGGAAGGGTTGTTGTAATGGGTACCAATTCTCGGGTCAAGTCCAATCCCTTCAATAATCTGCTTGGTATCCAAACCACGTACCTCTGCATAAGTATCCAGTTCATTGAAAAATGATACCCTCAAAGCAAGGTATGTGTTGGCAAAAAGCTTTACTGCTTCTGCCTCAGTAGGATTTGTATATAAAATATCAATATTCTCTTTAATTGCTCCTCCTGCCAGCAATCCGGCAAAGGTATGGGCCGCCTGTACCAATCTCTCATCCTCAAGAGGCGCCCCCACAATAATACGGGACGGATACAAATTGTCATATAGTGCTCTTCCCTCCCTTAAAAATTCCGGAGAAAAGATAATGTTATCACTCTTATATTTTTTTCTAACCGACAGTGTGTATCCGACAGGCACCGTTGATTTGATAACCATAACTGCATCCGGATTAATCTTCATCACCTGTTCAATTACACTTTCCACGGATGAAGTATCAAAATAATTCTTTTTGGGATCATAATTGGTAGGTGTGGAAATAATAACATAATCTGCCCCCCTGTAAGCCAGCTCTGCATCCGTAGTGGCTGTTAAATTAAGCTCTTTATTTGCAAGATAATCTTCTATCTCTGCATCTACCAGCGGAGATTTTCTATTGTTGATCATCTCCACCTTTTCCGGAATAATATCTACCGCATACACCTCATTATGCTGAGAAAGCAAAATAGAATTGGATAAACCTACATAACCTGTTCCTGCAACTGCAATTTTCATCATCATTTCCTCCATAATTAAATATTAACTGGCTATCCAAGGTCTGCAGCAAAACTTCTGCAGCTACCCTGAACAGCTAACCTGTTATTTATCCCATATCATAATTGTCTTACCGATTAATTTGTGAATATCCATCTCAAATGCTCTTGCAATATCCTTGATTTCACGCACCTTAATCTGTTCACCCACAATATTTTCCAGATAATCCACAACCTCAGGCCTCTCCTTATACAGTTCCACAAGATTTACAAAATCCTCTCTGCCGCTGCGACTGCTGCCAATTATGCGGAGTCCTTTTTCCAAGACCATCCGTGTATTAATAGGAGCCAGATCCTCGGTAACACCTAAAATAGCAATAGTGCCCTCCGGATTAATATAATCAATAATCTGATTAATCGCTCTCGGTGCGCCGTTTCCCCCGACACATTCCAATGCATGATCTATATGAAATCCCTTCGGTATCTCATTAACGAGATATGTGCCATCTGCAAAGGTGAAATCATTAAGCTTTGACTCATTCACTCCCATAATATATACCTGTATCTCCGGATACAGACTCTTGAGCAGCAAAGAGGTGATATACCCAAGATTACCGTCCCCCCATACGCCAATCACATCTCTTCTGGCATGGGCAGTTTTCATAAACCGGTCAACCGCATGAAAGCTCACACTGACAATCTCGGTAAACGCCGCAACTGCCAGATTAATGTTTTCCGGAAGCCTCACCAAACGGTCAGGAACCGTTTCCACATATTCCTGCAAAAAGCCGTCTGTTCCACTGGCTCGAAATCTTGAGCTTCTCAAATAATTCTCGGCAATCACATCATCCTCCTCACTGGGCAGGTTAGGTATCATAACCACATTATCTCCCACCTGAAACTGATGTGTCGGATCATATACCACTCTCCCAATGGCCTCATGGATTAACGCCATTGGCAGCTTCTGCTTCAGCACCTCCTCAGGACGATTCCCCTGATAATAACGCTGGTCCGCATTACAAATCGATAAGTGTGTAGGTCTCACAATGACATGTTCCTGATCAAAGGTAATATCCTTAAAAACCAGTTCAAATTGTCTTGGACGTTTCAACTGATATACTGCATTTAACATATTATACCCCTCCTAAAAGAGCCTCCGCAACCCTTAGGTCATAAGGGTATGTAATCTTAATATTGGACTCCTCACCCTCCACCAGATGTACATTTTCACCCTTCATCACCAGTATTTTACAGGCATCTGTCAAAATCTTTTTCTCCTCCTCGGTAAGCGATTCATAAATCGTCTTTAAATGCTTTGCCTTAAAGGATTGTGGCGTCTGTCCCTGATACATCACAGAACGATCCGGAATATCACTAATCATCTGATGATCCTTGCTCTCCACAATGGTATCCGTCGCCGGAATAACCGTATCGCATGCACCATACTCCTTTGCATAACGAATATTTTCCTCCAAAATTCTATGGGTCACAAAAGGTCTTACCGAATCATGCGTTACGATAACCGTATTCTCTTCCAGCATTCCATTCCCTTCAATGTGTGAAATCGCATTCATAATGGTTTCATTGCGGGTATCACCGCCTTCAATCACCTGAATTCTGTCATCGGCAGGAATATATTTCCGAATTAAATCCTGCGTATGCTTAATCCATTGCTTTGGTGTCAACACAAGAATACCGCAAAATTCAGTATTCATGATAAATTTCTCTATCGTATGCACGATAATCGGCTTTCCGCCAAGCTCCATAAACTGCTTTGGTTTTTCTACATTCCCCATTCTGGTTCCCTTGCCTCCGGCCAGAATAACTCCATACACATTACTTTTTTCCATACTGCTTCCTCCTGTTATTTGTAACCAATTTTGCAAAGCAAAATTGATTATCTGCTTTTCACTATCTACTCAGCATTAAGTACATATCCGACAATCCGCTGTGTTGAATGTCCATCACATCCGCTCATATATTCTTTGCAAAAAGCAACTATTCTATCCCTGTCAAACTGTTCAATCTGCCGAATTTCCCGCAGCAGCTCCTCTGTCGTGCGCACTATCGGTCCCGGCACAAATTCCTCATAGGGATAATAAAATCCCCGTTCATCATAGTAATCCTCCAAATCATAGGCAAAAAATAACATTGGCTTTTGCAACAGCGAATACTCAAACACAATAGATGAATAATCCGTAATACAGATATCCGCCACCATCAACAATTCTTCAATGGACATCCTATCCCCAATCTCCATGCAGAAATCCCGAAAGGATTCTGGAATCTCTGTCCTTTCTCTGACAAAGGGATGATTCTTAATCAGTACCACATATTCCTGATGCAGACTATATAAGACAGATAAATCCAATTGGTCCGGAGCCTTCGCTCCCCGTATAGTATCCCCCCGAAAGGTAGGCGCATACAAAATAACCTTCCGTCCCTTTATGGGAAATCCCAAATTCATCAGGTGAGAATGTGCCTCCTGCTTTTTTGACTCCGTAAAATATACGTCTGTGCGGCTCACTCCCAGAGGCTTAACGATGTCCGGCTTGTCCTGCAAGCCAAATGCCTCAACATACGCCCAGCAAACAGCCTTACCGCTTACCGGAACAAGATTGTAATTTCTGTGCCCCGAATATGTGTCCAGCGCCTTTTGATCCTCACCGAAGGTTTTATCCACAACACTGTATCCCCATTTTTTAAAGGCGCCGCAGGCGTGCCAAAGCTGTATCAGCCTTGTCTCCTCTCTCAGGTTAAATGCGCCAAAAACACTGTTTGAATCATTTATCAATACACAGCTTGCAGCTGTCATGTCCCAAATAAGCTTAATCGTGCGAAAAACAATCTTTCCCCATGAAAAAATCGAAAGTCCAAGATAATGAATACGCACATCACAATTTTCCCGTTTCAAATGCTCATATATCAGGATATAATCATCCGACAACTGCTCTCCATGATTCTCCACAAGGATAATTCTTTTTTTCTTGATTTTCCGTGGGCTTCCGGCATAGTAGCAGACAGGATATACCCATTTAAACACAACCCACTTGCAAATACGTCTAATCATTATTTCATAAACTCCTGATATTCCGCCAGAACCTCTGCCGGATTACCGATACGCTTAATCTCTCCATCATGCATCCACATTACTCTGTCACACAAACTCTGAAGAGTATCCTCATTGTGGGATACAATAACCACAGTACGATCCTTATTTGAAATTAATTCCTTCATCTTCCGAAAGCTTTTTTTCTTAAACTTGGCATCTCCCACACTCAGCACCTCGTCCACTAACATAATCTCGGTTTCTAAGATTGCCGTGATAGAAAAGGCAAGCTTGGAATGCATACCACTGGAATAAGTTTTCACCGGCATATCAATAAACTTTCCCAGCTCGGCAAATTCAATAATCTCCGGCATTTTTGCCCGAATCTGTTCCTCTGAAAAGCCTAAAAGCATCCCGGACAGTAAGATATTCTCCCTTCCGGTAACCTCCTTTTGAAAGCCGACTCCAATGGACAACAGGGAAACTGAATGTCCCTTCAAATCTATGCTCCCGCTGTCCGGACAAAAAATTCCCGCCAATGCCTTCAGCATCGTGGATTTACCGCTTCCGTTTTTGCCTATAATACCTAAGATTTCACCCTTCGTCACGGAAAAGGAAACATCCTTCACCGCCTGAAACTCTTCCACATGGGCTTTTTTCAGCTTCAAAAGACTCTTTTTAATCGAATATGCCTGAATATTCTTATAACCAATCCGAAGATTTTTCACTTCAATGGCAATATCCCTGCCCTCGTTTACCATCTCACTTGTTTTTTCCTGTACTTCTTCTTTTAATTCTTCCATCAAATCACCTTTACATAACTGTTTTCATTCTTATAAATCGTATGGATACCAATCATCGACAATACAACAGCTACCACTCCCCAGATTGCCAGAGCGACCCAGTCCGGTCCCTGCCGATAGAGAAGAACATTACGCATATCCCGTATCAGAAGTGCCATTGGATTCCCATAGGTCAAAAGCTTTGCCGCCATTGGATGCTCTGGTCCCAAGCGGGTGTCTATATTATATAATATACCTGTCATATAAAACAGAAGCTGCATCACAATATTAATTACATTCCCCAAATCCTCTATAAACACACCAAAGTGCATCAGATTCACCGAGATGGCAAAGGTAATCAGAAACATGATCAGAAAAATCGGAATACAACAAACAACATAATAGGAAAGCTTCACCCGAAAAGCAATCATCATCATAATAACAATAACGCATGAAATGGTCATCTTAAACCCGTTTATCATCATATTGGATATTAGCAAAACAAATTTGGGAATATATACCTTTGATACAATCGGCTTATTCCTTTTAATCATTCTCACACTTTGCTGGACATTTTTGCTGAAAAATCCCCACATTGTCTGTCCAATAAACAAAAAGGGAATAAAATACTGCTCCTTAGCTTTAAAAATGATACCAAAAATCAGATAGTAAATCATCATGGAAAGCAGCGGGTCCAGCACCCACCATATCCAGTTTAAATAGGAATTTGCCACCTCCGTCTTAAGAGAAGACTTAGCAGCTCTCACCTCATATGCATTATATTTAATAATATCATCAAAAAATCGTTTCATTCTCATATCTCCTCATTCGCTCATTGTATCATAGAATACCTAAATTCACAAGGCATGTTATTCCTGAAACAAACAAGCCAAATATCACTGCTGTTTGTCTAACAGACTGAGTATAAAGTCTGCCACACGCTCTGATGATTTCCCGTCTAAATCATCAAAGAACCGGTGTTTAAAGTCCTTAATTTTATCCTGTCCGTATTCCCCGCTCTTAATGGAATCGGCAATATCCTCCTGAGTGCGGACAATTCTGCCTGGAACAAAATTCTTAAATGGATAATAGAAATCCCTGTTAACCACATATTCCTCTAAATCAAAAGCATAGAACAGCATCGGAATATTCAAAAGGGATGCCTCAAAAATGACAGAGGAATAATCGGTAATCAATACATCCGTGATAAACAGCAAATCATTAATCTCGGATTCCTTTGACAGGTCTAGTATCCGTTCTCCTATCTTATCGTCAACCGGATGAGTCTCCTTCACAAAGGGATGATGCTTAATAATCAGCACATAATCCTCACCCAATGTTTTAAGCAGCTTTCCCGTGTCAAATCTTTCAAAGGGGTAGTACGCCGTTCCCACACCGTTTCCCCGGAAGGTCGGTGCAAATAAAACAATTTTTTTATCCTTTAATACCGGATAGGTTTCATATAGTTTTTCTCTAATCGCTACTTTATATTCCTCTTTGAAGAAATCATCCGTTCTCGGTACTCCCAGTGCTTTGACATTTCTCTCGTCAATACCAAAACCCTCCGCATAAAAACGGCGGATTTCGGATGAACTGACCATCGCATAATCATAATTTCTGTGATTCCTGCTTGTCTGCTCCGGCCCACCATCCTTTCCAATTCTTGAAAATCCAAAGGTCTTAAATGCTCCGCAGGCATGCCAAAGCTGTACCAGCTTACGCTTCTTAAGTGCCCAGATTCCGTTTAATATCGGTGTAAAATCATCAACAACTATCACCCTGCTTTTTGCAATCTTACTAGCGAGGGAAAAGATTTTGCCCATTTTGATGTACTTCGTCTTTCCTGGCTCTAACCAGAACAGCACATCTGCATCCCTCTCCCTAAGCACCTCGTTAACATATGCGATATTTCCTGTCAAATCGTCCCTTCGTGACGACATGAATAATATGCTTTTCTTTCTTGAAAACACAGATAAAAATGAAGCTGCCAGATTCAGAATCATATGCTTTATCGACGCTATGTTAATCCCCCATCTGCAAAAGTAAGAAAATCTCCATTTAGCAAAGAGAATCGTTCTCTTTAACTGGCTGCCTCCAAAACTCACCTCCATCTTCATCCTTCTGTTTCCAAGCACCACTACATAAAAGCTGTCCAGAAGAAACAATGGTATCAGCACTATTCCGATTAAAAATTCTATGATACGATAAATGCTGCAAAGAACAAACAAAATCCCGTTTTCTTTAACAGGTCTGACCGGCTTTTTCCGGCGTATCACAATCTGCTTATTCTCCAACAGACAGGCATATTCATTTTCCTCTTTTACCTGATTAAAATCCATATTATCGACAGTGACATCCACATACTCCCTGCCGTCATAGGCCTGAACGATCACTTTAAAATCATTCAAATCTCTATTCCAAAACACATTATCCAGCTCATAATCCAATACCGCATATCCGATGTAATTTCCCTGCTCATCAAAGCTGGTATCCGTAATCGGCAAAGGCAGATATCTTAACTCAGATGAATTTTCAAATCGAACACACAGTTTAATTTCCACATTTTCCGGTTCCCCGGAAGTATTTTTTGCAATTGCTCCCAGTGTCATAACATTTTTTCTAATTGCAAGCCGGTCAATATTAACCTCGGTATCTACATTTAATCTCATCTTTTACCCTACTCTTTCTAAATTACGGTTATTTCTCTCCATTGCTCTTCACTATTCCTCTTATCCGGTGATAAAGGGCTGTGAGCATAGCCATAAATTTATAACGCTTTGTACTTTTGATATAGTTCAATTCTTTTTCTTTTTTCTGAAGCTCCTTTTTCTCATTCTGAAGCTCCTTTTTATCTCCCTGCAAGTCCTTTATTCTGCTGTCCTTATTTTTAATCAGATTATTCTTTCTGCCTATAGTATCCCGATACTCCCGGTTTTTTAAAAGCAGATATTGCTCGCAGGTATTTTCTAAAATCAATTGGAGATTGGTATATTCCTGAGGATTAAAATAATATTCCTTCTCCTGCACTTCAAAGCCCAGCTCCCTAAATCCCTCATCCTTAAACTTATTATATAACTGCCGATATCCATTCAAATCAGACTGAATGTTTAGACTGTACAGCAATAGATTCAGTATTTTGTTATCCAGTGCGCAACGAACCACTGGATTTTGAAGTAATCCTTTCGATTCAAGAGTGTGATGTACCTTAAGCATTGCCTCATAAGAGCAAAGCGGTGTTTCAGAGTATCTGGTGGTAAGATTATCCTTCTGGCATACCCTGTAATGAATCAACCGGCTTCTCTCTATAGTAATACGCTCCGCCAATATCAGGCACATTATCGAAAAGTACTGGTCATTTGCCCTTGCTATTTCCTGAAAATCGATTCCCTGCTCAGTCAGAAAAGACCTTCTAACCATTTTATTCCACGGCACGCTGGTTGTAAAATAGAGAATATATTTCCCAATTGTTTCCTTTGAAAAGGGAAGCTCCTCCGGAAGAAATTTTTCCCTTAGATATTGAGGCTTATCTACATACTCCTTCTTTTCGGTATCGTACTGGTCTGCATTACAGACACAGATATCTGCCAGGTCCCTCTTACAGGCCTCATACATTTTTTCTAACAGCTCCGGCTCAAACAAATCATCACTGTCCAAAAAAAGCACATATTCCCCTGCTGCATACCGCAGTCCCAGATTTCTTGCAGCTCCTGCATTTGCCTTTGCCTGTTCAAACACCCTGACTCTGCTGTCCTTTTTCTCGTAATCCCTAAGAATATCAGCCGTACCGTCAGTGGACTCATCATCCACACAGATTATCTCAATATCCTTAAGCGTCTGCGCCAGAATATATCCCATGGTTTCTTCTATATAATCCCTTCCATTATGAAATGGCATGACCACTGACACCTTAATGTCACTCATTATCCCGTTTTCCTCTCTCATCACAAATCCTCTCGGCAACCATCCGGCAGCATTCGCCTGTTTCATAGCTCCCCAAATGCTCTAAATGTTCATCTATCAGCATATCCGCTTCCTTTTGGTCATAAGTCCTGATTCTGTTTTCCAGCTCCTCCATACTTGCAGCCTGTGCAAAAGGCCACTTCTCTGGACCTACATAAAATCCAGTATTCGAGGTATACTCATCCTTATCCGGCACAAACAAAAAACAGGGACGTTTCAAAAAAGCATAATCCCATACACAGGAAGAATAATCGGTAATCAGCATATCCGCTGCACCAAGCAACTCCTGCATATCCGGATAATCTATCACGTCAATAATATGATTCCCCGTCACCCGGATATCCATACTCTCATCCTGATAACGGTGATAACGACACATAAAATACCATTTTTCAGTTCCCAGTGCCTCCGTTTTATCTAATATGTCAAGCAGATAGTCACTGTCCATAATAACCGGAACCGATGTCCTTCTATACGTAGGTGCATATAACACAATTCGCCCATTGTCCGGAATACCATACCGTTTTCTCACCCGGTCCGCCATGTCCCGAACCTCGCCCCGGACAATCCGGTCATTTCTCGGAGTACCAGCTCTTAATACCTCCCCCTTATACCGGTAGGTTGTCCGAATCATCTGTTTCTCCTGCTCTTTACAGCTTGCCAGAAACAAATCAATATTTGCTGCACAAAATTCTGCTCTTTTTCTTGTTGCCCAGTTGGCATCCGGTCGTTCGTTTTCCACCTTTTTATAAGCTCCGCCACCATGCCATGTATTAATGACATACTGATGTCTTCGAAAAGGAAACCATGGTGCATATGATCCATTAGTTACTATAACTCCGGCAGTCAACAGCATCGGAAAAGACGATACGGTAAAATGCTTTATAAGCTTCACTCCTTCTTCCTGCAAAAAGCCATACTTCTTCTTATCACTGACCACCCAGACATACTCAAACTCCCCGGGGAAATGGTCCCTCATATACTCGTATAAGTATTTGGGATTACAGGAATAGTCATAGGCATTTCCTCCCGTAAGTCCGGTAAAAAGTATCCTGTTTTTCTTCACCGGCAGAATTCTGATAGGGTATGTCACAATCCGTACAATCTCAGAAAACACCACTTTTGCTAACGCCTTATTCATCCGGAAATGCTCCTTCTGCCGCCACTATACGGCAATCTGACTAAATGCTCCAAACTCCCTTATTACATACTGATATATTATACTCAATACACCAAAATTTGGCAAGAAAAAAAGAAAACCCGCCAGCCCCTGTTGTCGGGACTGACGGGAGGCTTTCAGATAATGATAAATACCATTCCGCCGTTGCTGTCATTAATGATTTTTTCCATGGTGTCCTGAAGACGAATCTGGGAGTCATCATTAATTTTGTTGGACTTGGAAATTAATCCCTCCTCCACCATCTGTTCCACGGTTTTTCCAAAAATATTGATTTTCCACAGAGCCTCAGGAGAAGTTTTCAGCTGCTCCTTCATATTGGAAAGGAAATCCTTTGCCTGATCCTCTGTTCCCACAATCGGTGCTATCTCTGTCGTGACGTTTGCCTTAATAAAGTGCAGCGATGGAGCATTCGCCTTAATCTTTATACCATACTTCGTTCCATGCTTAATCAGCTCAGGTTCCGCCAGAGTAATGTTTTCCTTCTCTGGCATCACAAGCCCATACCCTTTCATCTGTACACTGTTCATCGCATCCGCTACATGCTCATATTCTCTTCTCTTACCGGCAACCTCCCTTAACATGGTAAGGAAGTCGTATTCATTTTCTACCGGTGCTCCTAGAAGACTGGTGAGCATTTCGTAATAATAATTTTCCGGTATAGAGATATTCAGATTTACCGTTCCATCCTTTAAACTCAGATTGGCAATAAAGGCATTACTGATATATTCACTTTCCGGGTTAGGAATTTCATAGACATTCTTCATATCCG
The DNA here is from genome assembly GCA_947178475.1 of uncultured Clostridium sp. Lineage (GTDB taxonomy): Bacteria > Bacillota > Clostridia > Lachnospirales > Lachnospiraceae > CAG-590. The sequence continues at coordinate 52,543 of CAMWYM010000004.1, forward strand.
TAACAATTGTCATCACCTGCTTTGCATAGTCCACAACCGCCTGCTTAATCGGATGTGTACATTCCAACGTCTCTGCCCATTTCGGGATACAGAAGCTGAGCTGGCTGATTGGAAATTCCAGTAAAATATTTTTAAGCACTTCTATGATGTCCTCTGCCTTTAACTGGTCACAGTTTACCGGCAGTACCTTCACACCATATTGACCGGTAAGCTCCTCTGCTAGGTCCTGGGTTTCCCTGCTGCCCGGCTTCATACTATTCAAAATCACAATAAACGGCTTACCAAGTGATTTCATTTCCTCTACTAAATCCTTTTCTACCGGATAAAAGCTGTCACGATCAAGCTCTCCAAAAGAGCCGTCCCCCGTGATAATAACACCAATGATTGCATGATCGGTCATGACCTTTTTGGTTCCGATATGTGCCGCCTTTGTAAAAGGAATCTCGTAATCATACCACGGTGTTTTTACCAGTCTCTCTTTATCCTCCTCCTCATGACCGGAAGCTCCGTCCACCATATAGCCCACACAGTCCACTAAGCGCACATTTATACTGGCTTCATCATTTAATGCTATCTTTGCGCCCTGCTTCGGGATAAATTTAGGTTCCGTTGTGGTAATGGTTCGACCTGATCCGCTCTGGGGGAGCTCATCTATCGTTCGCTCCTTCTCTGCACCGTCCTCCATTCCCGGCAAAACCAATGTTTCCATGAAACGCTTGATAAATGTTGATTTTCCGGTACGCACCGGTCCCACCACACCTATGTACATATCGCCGCCGGTGCGCTCCTTTATATCCTGATATACATCAAACTGCTCCTTCATATAATCCTCCTTCAAATATTGTTATGTCCTCTCCCCCATGAAATATCATGAAAGGATTTTTCAAAAAATCATACTGGCAGGCTAATGATTTTTCTCATATCGTCTTAAAAAGAATATATGCAACAGCTTGATAAATATGTCTGTTTTCATAAAAAAAGGAACACATTCATCATGTGTTCCTTCTGTTCTCTATGCTTTCCATTCCAGATTTTCCGACTCCGAGGTTCTGTCTCTTAACAACAGCTGCATAGAAGCCTCTCTTGCATCTGCCCCATTAAACAGCACCTGATTTACGGCCTCTACAATAGGCATACTGACATTATGCTTTCTGGCAAGCTCCAAAGCCGCCTTGGCGGAATATACACCCTCTACCACCATCTTCACCTCATCCATAGCCTGCTGATAGGTCTTTCCCTGTCCCATCAGATATCCTGCATTGCGGTTACGGGAATGCTTCGAGGTACAGGTTACAATTAAATCTCCGATGCCTGAAAGTCCGGCCAGCGTTTCGATATGACCTCCCATTGCCACCACCAAACGTCCAATTTCCGTGATGCCACGGGTCATCAACGCTGCCTTCGTATTATCTCCAAAACCAAGTCCGTCAACCATTCCAGCTGCCAAAGCGATAACGTTCTTCAGGGAACCGCCAATCTCTATCCCCACCACATCAGGACTGGTATAGACACGGAACACATCATTCATAAAGATATCCTGAATCCGCTCTGCCACCTGCTTATCATGGGAGCCTGCTACAATGGTCGTAGGAATTTTACGCCCCACCTCCTCGGCATGACTGGGTCCTGAAAGAATTCCTGTCTTCGCCTGTGGACACTCCTCCTCTATAATCTCTGTCATCGTTTTGTATGTATTTTCTTCAATACCTTTTGCCACATCCACTACAATAGTGCCTGCCTGAATATATGCCGAAGCGTTCTTCATGGTAGAACGGACAAAGGGTGACGGCACAGCACAAACCACCAGTTCTGCATCTATTAAACCTGTCTCCATATCTGTTGTAAATTCAATAGTACTTGGAACCATGACTCCCGGAAGCTTATCCCGCTGTTCGCGATTTTCCTTCAACATTCTCACTTCTTCCGGGTCAATAGACCAGACAGTCACATCATGCCCATTATTACACAGCAAAATAGCAAGTGCGGTTCCCCAGCTCCCTGCACCTAATACACAAATTTTACTCATTAAACAAACCTCCTGAATATTACTATGTAAAACGGAAAAGATATATTCCCCGCTTAAATGCTATATCTATTGGTCCTCTTCTTCATTCTCGGACACTTCGGGCTTCTTTGAAAAGATTTTATTTTCCTCTCCATGTACCAGCCGCACAATATTCTCTTTATGGCGGTAAAATGCCAATGCCGCAAAGATAAAGATAACTACATAGCTCTCTGTCAATTCACCGCCGGCATAAGGTAAGTCCGTAATCGGATTGATAATACCGTCATGGTATCCCAAAAACAGGAAGGTTGCAAAAAACAGGACCATAACAATCAGAGAACCCAGACTGACATACCTTGTTATCACAACACAGAGAATGAACGCCACAAGACACACCACAATAATTCTTACATCTAAAAGTCCCAGAATCACTCCTGCCGTGGCAGCAATTCCTTTTCCTCCACGAAAATTCATATAAAACGGATAATTATGACCAATGACAACACCAAGACCTGCCCACAAAATCATCGGATACACTATTTCCGGATAGAAAGCAGCTCCTACCAGCCTTGCAATAACACAGGCTATAGCAGCCTTAAACAGATCACCTAAAAACACAATCAAACCTGCCTTTTTTCCTAGCACCCGCAACGCATTTGTAGTTCCGGAATTGCCACTGCCATGCTCCCGGATATCTATTCCATGAAGCTTTCCATATATATATGCAGTCTGAATAATTCCAAAAAAGTAACCCATTACAACACAAAGAATACGCACAATAATTTCCATATATCCATCAACCTTTCTCTTTTCTTTCCCGGATAATAAATTTAACAGGGGTTCCCCTGAATCCAAAGGCTTCTCTTATCCTGTTTTCAATATACCTTGTATAAGAGAAATGACTAAGCTTCTTATCATTTACAAAAATAACAAAGGTCGGAGGCTTAACGCTTACCTCCGTCATATAATATAACCGCAGCTTCTTCCCTTTATCCGACGGTGGTTCCTGCATTGCCACCGCCTCTGTAAGGATTTCATTGAGCACACCGGTTCCCACCCGTAGTGCATGATTGTCAATGACGATATCAATAAGGTCAAAAAGCTTTGGCAGCCTTTGTCCCGTCTTTGCCGAGATAAATAAAATCTCAGCATAGGAAATAAAGGAGAGAATCCTCCTTATATTCTCCTCAAACTTATACACCGTCTTATCATCCTTTTCGATTGCATCCCATTTATTTACAGCAATGATAAGCCCCTTTCCTCTTTCATGGGCTACTCCGGCAATCTTAGCATCCTGTTCGGTTACTCCCTCTGTGGCATCAATGACCAATACACAGACATCTGCACGCTCTACAGCAGTCACTGTCCGGATAATCGAGTATCGCTCCAGCTCTTCTTTAATCTTATTCTTTCGGCGAAGCCCTGCGGTGTCAATAAAAATGTATTGCCGACCATCTCTTGTCACCTCTGTATCAATGGCATCCCTGGTGGTTCCTGCAATGTCGGATACGATAACCCGCTCCTCCCCCAACAGCTTGTTGATAATGGAACTCTTTCCCACATTAGGTTTGCCGATAACCGCTATTTTGGGGCGTTCATCCTCTTCCTCACCTGCCGCATCCTCAGGAAAATGAGATATCACCTCATCAAGCATATCTCCGATACCGAGCTGTGAAGCCGCTGAAACCGGAACAGGGTCTCCAAGACCCAGATTATAGAACTCGTATACCTCAGGCATAAATTTATCAAAATTATCTACCTTATTCACCACTAGCACCACCGGCTTATGGGAACGCCTCAACATATCTGCCACCTTATTATCTGAATCCACCAATCCCTGTCTGACATCCACAAGAAATATAATGACATCTGCTGTATCCATGGCTATCTGTGCCTGACTGCGCATACTTTTTAAAATTATATCTTCACTTTCCGGCTCAATACCGCCGGTATCAATCATGGTAAAATGATAATCCAGCCAATCCACATCAGCATAAATCCGGTCTCTGGTCACCCCCGGAGTATCCTTTACAATAGATATTCTGGAACCAGCCAGTGCATTAAACAATGTAGATTTACCCACATTTGGTCTGCCCACAATGGCAACTATCGGTTTGCTCATATATTTTCCTCCCTGTGCGAAACCCGCTGACAGCCTCTCAATGATGATTGGAGAAAACGTCTTAATTAGTATATCACCCCAAAAATATCTCTGCTGATTACATTAATTATTTACAAGATGATATACTAGTTTACAATAGAGAATGATTTTTGTAAACATTTATTTTGATACCGCTCTCGCTACGGCAATTAAGATACATGCACCGATTACCGAAATAATGATATTCCCGATAATACCATGTCCCGATATTCCAATAATACCTAAAACAAAGCCACCCACGGCACCTCCTACAATTCCCAGAATCATATTTTTCAGCCAGCCGCCCTCTACATGCATAATCTGACCGGCAATCCAGCCTGATGCCGCACCAACCAATAAGCTAACAATAAATCCAATCATATTTTCCTCCTTTAAATTCCAGTTGGGTTTTGAAAAAATCTAAGCCTTATGTTATTTCCTCTCCCCTGCTGTTATGAACCCTAACAGGAGAAATGCTTGCGCGTCAGCGCAATTCATTATAACATGATTTTAAACAATTTTCTTGGTTATTCACAAAACAATGAGAAGTTATCTCTTCTCTTTATATGCATATCCAAAATCAATAGGTGGTGATGTTATTGAAATATATACAAATTCAGTATCTCCATCATTTAACAACCCATGAACATCTTTATCTGCAAATCGAACTACATCACCAGCTTTAAAATCTTTTTCTCGGTCGTCTGCTAGTAAAAGCTTTCCTGCACCCTGTGTAGCATACCAAATTTGTTCTGAAGCATCATGTGTGTGTCTTGGTTGACTTGCTCCTGCTTCTAAATGTACTTCTGTTATTGTTACTCTTTGACTTGTAGAATTTTCAGTATTTAACAGTTGCCTTGATACAACCCCGGGATTTGCTAATTCCTTGATATCATTTTTCTCAATAAATTCCATGTTTATAAACCTCCATAATTTCTATTTTCTGTACTTTTTATCAAATTACAGATTGTATTATCATTATACCTAATACATATTTTCAGTCAACAAACAATACAGGTGATATTCCCAAAAACACTCTCCCATACACAAAGGAGTAACATAGCACTGCTATGTTACTCCTCAATAACAAATATATCTAAGAATAATCTGCCTAATGGCATCCTCTGCACTTTGAACAGTCACCACCACATTGTAATGATTTTCCACTCCTCTTATCCCGAATCATGCTCCGGATACTAAGCGCAACGATACCGGCTAAAACCACACCAACTATAACTGTCCCCATTTTTACACCTCCATCTTTTGTAACCAATTTTGCTCCGCAAACTTCGTTTGTTGCGATAGTCGCTAAATGTGTGTGCAAGCACCCACGCTTAGCTCGTTATTCGCACAAATTGATTACCTATTCACGTGCCATTACGAAGTGATTTTCATGCACGTGATACCTTAAACAAGAATTTTATACTGACAATTTTTTCATATCCACATTCAACGTCTTACTTTCGCTATAAGGTCTAAAAAGCAGATAAATAAATGCGATTACCAGCAGGAACGCAATTGCCGTTCCGATACCAAAGATACCCGCCGCAATAAAAGTACCAATCTGATAAATACACAGTCCCACAATATAGGCAAGTATAGTTTGATAACCGATTGCAAACCAGAACCATTTTACATTATTCATCTCTCTCTTTATTGCACCCATCGCAGCAAAGCACGGGGCACACAAAAGATTAAATACAAGAAATGCATAAGCGGCAACCGGTGTAATAGCCGCTGACAGCTCACTCCAAATCTCCGCACCATCTTCCGCAACCTCCGCATATCCAAACAACACACCAAAGGTGGCTACAACATTTTCTTTTGCAATCAAGCCTGTCACCGTTGCCACTGCCATTTTCCAGTCACCAAAGCCCAAAGGTGCAAAGATTGGTGCGATCACATTGCCAATTGCAGCAAGTAAACTCTGGTCAAGCTCTTCTGCTTCCAGCATTACAAGACCCCCATCCCAGGTAAAGCCCTGCAAAAACCATAAGACAATAGTTGAAAGTAAGATAATTGTACCGGCCTTCTTAATAAAGGACCAGCCGCGTTCCCACATGCTCCTCAAAACATTTCCGACAGTCGGCATATGATAGGCTGGCAGCTCCATGACAAAAGGAGCCGGATCTCCTGCAAACATACGGTTTTTCTTTAATATGATACCTGAACAGATTATTGCTGCAATCCCGATAAAATAAGCACTCCATGAAACCCAGCCGGAATTATCAAAAAACGCACCGGCAATTAAGGCAATAATCGGCAGCTTTGCCCCACAGGGAACAAAAGTAGTTGTCATAATGGTCATCTTACGGTCTCTGTCATTTTCAATGGTACGGGATGCCATTATTCCCGGAACACCACACCCACTGCCAATCAGCATTGGGATAAAAGATTTACCTGAAAGACCAAACTTACGGAAGATACGGTCCATGATAAATGCCACTCTCGCCATATAACCACATGCCTCTAAAAATGCAAGAAAAATAAATAATACCAGCATCTGAGGCACAAAGCCGAGAACCGCACCTACGCCGGCCACAATACCGTCCAGAATCAGGCTCTTTAATCCGTCTGCACAGTTTAACGCATCAAGTCCCCTTTCCACCAATACCGGTATACCTGGAACCCATACACCATAATCTGCTGTATCCGGTTCTCCCGCCTCAATAATCTGCTGTGCCTGTGTTACAACGCTATCCGAAATATTAACGGTTTCAATCACATTATCCTCTTCATCTACAATCTCTGCAGTAACAGCTCCCTCCTCCCAGGCAGCTACAATCTGGTCTGCCCGGCTAAAGTCTGCCGCATCCTCCTCATAAGCTGATGTACCGATTCCAAGTAAATGCCAGCCATCGCCAAAAACGCCATCATTGGCCCAGTCGGTTGCCCATCCACCAACCGTGGTAACCGATATATAGTATACCAAAAACATCACCACTGCAAAAATCGGTAAAGCCAGCAAACGGTTTGTCACAATTTTATCAATTCGGTCAGACACCGTCAACTTATTTTCTCCTGCCTTTTTTACACAGTCACCGATAATAGAAGAAATATATACATACCGTTCATTGGTAATAATGCTTTCTGTGTCATCGTCAAACTCCTTCTCCAGAGCTTTAATTTCTGCCGAAACATCAACCGATGCATTTAATTGCTCAGCAATCTTATCATCCCGCTCAAGCAGCTTAATGGCAAAGAAACGCTTCAGTTCTTCAGAAACATCCAGTTTTCTCTCCACGTTCTGGATAGCCTCTTCCACCTTGGAACTAAATACAGGAGTCTGTGTCACAGCCTGTGCCTTTGCTGCAAGCTCTACTGCCTTAGCCGCCGCCTTTTCAATGCCGGTTCCCTTAAGCGCAGAGATTTCCACAACCTCACAGCCAAGTGCCTTACCCAGTTTATCTATGTATACCTTATCACCGCTCTTTTCCAATAGGTCTGCCATATTAACTGCCATGATAACCGGAATACCCAGCTCCATAATCTGCGTAGATAAGTACAGATTTCTTTCGATATTGGTTCCGTCAACAATATTGATAATGGCATCCGGTCTTTCTGAAATCAGGTAATTACGGGCAACCACCTCCTCTAAGGTATACGGTGACAGGGAATAAATTCCCGGCAGATCCATAATGGTAACTTCCTTATTCCCTTTCCACTTTCCTTCCTTTTTCTCTACAGTTACTCCCGGCCAGTTCCCTACAAACTGGTTAGAACCGGTGAGTGCGTTAAATAATGTTGTTTTTCCGCAGTTTGGATTACCTGCTAATGCTATTTTTACTGACATTTTTATTCTCCTTCTTGTCTTAAAATAGAATTTACATACTATAATAATTTGTTATATCTATCTTGCATTAGTTACACCTAACCTATGTTTAAAAAAAATTATTCCACCTCTATCATCTGTGCATCTGCCCTGCGCAGTGAAAGCTCGTATCCTCGCACCGTAACCTCCACCGGGTCCCCCAGCGGCGCAACCTTTCTCACAAAAATCTGCACCCCTTTTGTGATTCCCATATCCATAATTCTTCTCTTCACCGGACCCTCTCCGGAAAGCTTCTTCACTGTAACCGTTTCTCCAACGGAAACCTCCTTCAATGTTTTCATGATAAATCTTCCTTTCCTATATTACTCTTATTATTTTGAAATCAAATTGTAATCTGGCAACCCAAACTTTCCTCTCTTAAACAGTGTTATATAATAAAACCCTTCATACCATAATCCGGTTCGCCATATCTCTCCCGATAGCTACTCTGGAGTCCTTTACATTGACAATCACATTTCCGTTGATTTCAGAAACAACTGTCACAATTCCTCCGGTAACAAAACCAAGATTTTCCAAAAACTTTTTTGTTTCTTCTTTGCCTCCAACCCTCTTAATGGTATTGGGTACTCCTGTCTGAGCCATAGTAAGTGGCATAAAACCAACTCCCTTCATCATTAACTAAATTTAACACCTTTTTATAATGTTAGTATAATCTAACTTCCATTAGTTGTCAATAACATTTTTCGATTTTTATAGGGACACCAGTATTGTTTCAAACTAAAAGGTTTTCCTTTTTTTGATAATTATGCTATAATGTATACAAATTTATCTGACAGCAACAACATAATAACTCAAACCTCGCACATATCAAGTTGTATTCAGGGTTTAGGAAAATAATTTTAATAATTAATAAACGGAGGAAATCATGGCAACAAGCGAATCTTCAGAAAATTATCTGGAAACCATATTAATACTTAGCAAATCATTACCGGTAGTGCGTTCTGTTGATATTGCAACCGAACTGGGTTTTAAAAAATCCAGTGTCAGTATTGCAATGAAAAATTTGAGGGAAAAACAGTATATTACGGTTACTGATGCCGGCTACATCTACCTGACGGAGGCTGGCAGGGAAATTGCGGAAATGATCTATGAACGGCATGAATTATTTACGAAATGGCTGGTGAATCTCGGTGTCGACGAAAAAACTGCATCAGAGGATGCCTGCAAAATGGAACACGTCATCAGTAAGGAAAGCTTTGAAGCTATCAAAAAGCATATACCGGATTTTACCAAATAGTAATTTGTCCCGTCTATGGCGGATTAATCTAACAAAGGGGTGTCGCAGCTGCGACACCCCTTAAATATAGTACGTGCATATAAAAATCCATTTTTACCACTTATCATGCAATTATGGATAAAGAATATCAATGCAACCTACGATAATGCTGCTGTGATAATCGCCATAGAGTAGACCTCAGTGGCCGTACATCCACGTGAAAGGTCGTTAATCGGTGAATTCAGCCCGAGAAGGATTGGTCCGTACGCCTCAAAGTTACCCATTCTCTGAGCAATCTTATACCCGATATTGCCAGCATTGATATCTGGGAAAATAAATGTATTTGCATGTCCGCCCACCTCGGAATCAGGACATTTCTTTTTGGAAACAGACGGTGAAACCGCCGCATCAAACTGCATCTCTCCGTCAATCGGAACATCCGGATTGCGCTCCTTCGTCTTTCTCGCTGCATTGCGCATTTTATCCACATCCTCACCGCTGCCTGAACCATCAGTTGAATAGCTTAAAAAGGCAACCTTCGGGTCAACTCCAAAAATCTTTGCACAACGTATTGTCTCTTCCGCGATCTCCACCAGTTCATCCTCTGTCGGTTTGATAATAATTCCACAGTCCCCCATTGCCAGCACCTCATTTCCACCTGTCGCAGAAGGTCTAACCAAAATAAAACATGAGGAAACAATAGAATTTCCCGGCTTGGTCTTAATCAACTGTAAAGCCGGTCTTACTGTATCCGCCGTTGAATAGGTTGCACCGCCAAGCAGTGCATCTGCATATCCCATTTTCACCAGCATGGTTCCAAAATAGTTATTCTCTAAAAGATATTTTCTTGCCTGTTCCGGTGTAACTCCCTTGCTCTTTCTGAGTTCACAAAACTCCTCTACCATTTTGTCTATATCCTCAAAGTCCGCCGGATTAATAATCTCTGAACCTCTGATATTAAAACCACTATCCTCAGCCGAATCATAAATTTCATCCGGATCACCAATCAGAATCGGATGTAAGAAATTACTTGCCAAAAGTCTTGAGGAAGCCTCCAAAATACGAGGATCTTTTCCCTCTGTCAGAACGATTTTCTTTGGATTTTTTTTCAGGATATCAATTAACTGTCCAAAACCAAACATTATTTACCCCTCCACTTTCTATAATTGTATACAATATATGTTTTATTATATAGTTTTTTTTCAAATTCTCAAGACATTTTTAACAAAAAGTATTCCTTTTTTTGTCTTTTTTTATGTACAACCAAGCTTAAAAGCCCCTTCTCTTTAAATCTGCCACAAGCTGTACAAAAAATTCCCTCACATCAAAACCGTCAAAATTCTCACGATTTAAGTCAATCATATCTCCATGAGAAATCCCCCGTCTCCCCTCCACAGTCAGAAACTGAAAGCGCTCTCCCCATGAAACGGAGCCTTGTCCCACCAAACCGTCATTAGGTCCGTCAAAGGCATTCACCAGCTTATGGGAAAGATTTAAAGGGAAACGCCCTCCTGAGGCCACATTCAGCTTAGATCCCACACTCTGATAATATATTCCGGGTACATCCTCCACCACTTCATTTCTCTTACTACAAGCCGATGCTGTCAGGTCCGTAACAGCCTCAATAAAATTCGGATCAGGGTCTCCCAGTTTGGCAAGTGCCGCATTGTAGGTATTTGCCATCAAATCCTTTTGCTGCTGGGGTATCTTTGACAACAGATAATCAGCAAACTCGCAGCCTCTGTGAGGTGTATTAATTGTAGTCAGGGTTGCCACATATTTCCCTGCCCCAAGCATGGACAATGCATATCTGCTGTCCAGCCCGCCCTTGGAATGTGCAATAATATTTAGCTTTTCACACCCTGTTTCCTTTACAATCTGTTCTATTCTCTCGGCCAGTTCACGCCCGCACTCCTCTACCGAAGCTGCTGACTGATGATTACCGTAATAAATGACTGCACCGTTTTGCTCTAACTCCTTCGGAATCCTCCCCCAGTAATTCATATACCGGAAATCTCTGAAAAACACACCGTGCACCATCAAAATAGGATATTTTGTGGCACAGATTCGCTGGTCACTGCGGGATTTATTCAACAGTATTTTACTGTTCTCAACTGAGACCTCTTTAGACACGGTTTTGATAATAATTCCCAGTACAATCAGATGGGCAATAGGAATCCATCCACAGATAATACCTATTACACGCCAGCGTATGCCAAGCTGTCCGGAGGTAACATAAACCCTGATAATTCCATTCCAAAACACAATCGCTTCCACAATTATCGTGACAACTGTATTGATTATCCATGTTTTAGGATTGGACACAATTGAGCCAGTCTGAAATGCTCCGGCAAATCCAGCAATAGAATAAATTACCGTCAGCGTTGTAGAAATCACAAATAAAATCAAAAGCTCGCAGCCATTTGCGCAAAACCTCAGCCTTGCTGTCTGCATTGCCATATTGGCAATAGACGGGACAATATTCATAAACAGGAAAAAAAGAACCAAAAGAGGAATCAGCAGACCAAAGCTTTTTATCGACAGCAGCGACGGCAGATTGGCAAACAGAAAAATAACGACAACATAAAACAAACGTGTGACAAGCTTTACCGGCATACTGTTTAATCCCATTCTATGAACCTCCTATAATTTCCTTACATCATTCATTGGGTATTTACACCAGTTAAGAATATCACAATCTCCATTTTTCGACAACCATAAACAAAAATCGAACAGCTCTCCCTGCCAGAAAATATCTGATATAGCTTTCCATTCCTCCCTGCTAGCAATCCGCCTTCACTGCCCAGCGCATTTTGGTCGAATGTGCCCGGCTGTTTCTTATACATTCCTCCTTGGACGGTCGTATCACCTCATCCGCTATCTCGCTGTACTCTCCGGATTTCTTATGCCGCTTAAAGGATTTCTTTACCAAACGGTCTTCCCCTGAATGAAAGGTAAGAATGGCAACTCTTCCCTCCGGATTCAATACAGATGGAAGCTTTTCCAAAAAAGCATCCAGTACTTCAAACTCATCGTTCACATCAATGCGAAGAGCCTGAAACGTTCTGGCACAGGATTTTTTTACTGTATCCTTCCACTCTGCCTTTGGCACTATCGGTTGAAGTGCCCTTTCCACCAGACCGGCCAGCTTTGACGTCGTATCGATTTTATTACCCTTTCGTATTTCGGAAACCACCATATCCGCAATTTCTTCAGCATAAGGCTCGTCCGCATTTTCCTCAAGCATTCCAGCCAGCTCTTCCCTTGAAATATGCAAAAGGCGTTCCGCCGCAGAAATTCCTTTCTCCGGATTTAGCCGTAAATCCAACGGTCCTTCTGTCTTATAGGAAAATCCCCGCTCTGGATTGTCAATCTGCATGGAGGATACACCCAAATCTGCCAGGACAAAATCAAATCCGCCCACCTCACTGGCCAATTCATCTATATCGGCAAAATTCATCAATTTAACAGTGAGTATCTCCTCGCCAAAACCGGCTTTCGCAAGCCTTTGCCTTGTCTTTTCCGATTCAATCGGGTCAACGTCCAAACCATAGATGTGTCCCTGTCCCTGTAAGCATTCCAGCATTTTCCGGGTATGTCCACCATATCCTAAAGTGGCATCTAATCCCTGCTGTCCCGGCTTGATTTTCAGAAAACCCAGTATCTCCTCCACCATGATGGAAATATGCATGCCTGCCGGTGTACTCCCCTTTTGCATAACCTTTTCCACCGTATCCGCATATTTTTCCGGATTTAATTCCTTATATTTTTCACTGAATTTTCTGGGATGTGTCCCGCTATAATGTACCCGCCGTTTGTGCACACCCTGATTAGAATAAAACACTTTCGGTTCAATCTGCTGCAAGCCGGATACTTGTCCGTCTCCCAACTCCATGATAACCAGCCTTCCGTCCCTACACCTTGCCAAATCCACTGTGACGAAATTACTTTGAACCCTGTCGGCAATTTTTTCTATGTAGCGGTATTCTGCCTCCGTCAAATCAGCCCGATGCCCGTTGTCCCAATAACCACCTAACGCCTTTACCCTTCCTCCATAAATAAACACCCTGTATTCCTCTGAAATCGGCATTCCACTTTTTTCATGATACCCTATGGATTTTAATTCGAGAAATTCCCGGATAACAATTCCCCCCACCAGATTATCCCCCTGCCGGTTTACAAAGTTATCAACCACTCTCTGGCTTTCTGTCCGATTCTGGATATCCTCTATAAAACAGGCATCATACCATTCATGCTTGCGGCTCTTGACATAATCCTTTACTATGGCACTGCCACTAAAATCTTTTATCAATTCCCATATCGCAGAATAGTCCTCTCCTCCAGTCCACACACTTTTGGCAGTATCCTCCCGGAAATCCCCATACCATCCCGGCAGCATATGGTACTTCTCATATTGTTCCGGTGTATTAATTAACACCACTCCCCGTTCCTTTAATTCCTCATAGAGTAAATGATACATTTCCGGTTTCATCATCCAGCCGCGGTATACGGTGAGCCCATGGACTTCCCCACCATACATCGAAAGCTTTCCTTTTTCCAAATCCTCATAGCTGAAAAGTGCACAGGAGTGTGTAAGAGCTGCTGCTTCATACTCCTCTTTATAATCATCATCTACCCTGCTCTGATATAAAGGGTGATTACAAAATAACCAGTTTATCTCCCTGCTGCTTGTAAGCAGACTGCCCTGTACCTCTGTTCCACCAATATTTTCCAATAATATTTCAAATATATTTTCCCCATTCCTGCTGCTCATTCCGGATACTTTGAATTGACTGCCATGCAGGTCAAAGAAAGTATCTCCTATCCGAAAAACACAATCCTTTGTTTCATTTATGACAGAATAAAGCATTCCCCTTCCCTGTATAAGAAATGTATCGATTATCCTCAAAACCGTTTTCATGATATGTACCTCCATATACTAATATATTTGTATTCCACTTCACTTTTTGTCACTTAATATTCAAATAAAATGAAAGCCGGGATATTCCCTGCCATTATGTAAAATAATATCATAATTGATATATCTTGAATAGTGATTTCAACCATAATCTTTCCTGATAAAACAGAAAAAGGACTCCCTTCGTACCCTTCACATAAGGAAGTGAAGGGTACGAAGGCAACCCCTGTATCAAATTACGGTATAGTTTTAGTGACTATGCCGTTTTTTCTTTATTTGAATGCTTCTGTTTTAAGCGTACTTGAAACATTTCTTCATATTCTTCAGCAGATGGAGCATTGATAATACCGATACCACTATAATAAATATCAATCGGATATATGGTCTTTCCATCTATCATCTGTTTCTTAGATACCATAATGTAATCAATAAACTCATTGACGATGGCGGGCGTAAGTTCTCTGATTTCCGTATAACGCCTGACTTTCCCCACAAATTCTGACACATTTGCGGTCTTGTCATCCTGCATTTCTACATCAGCTTTTAACTGAATAAGAG